>NZ_JBHYZP010000016.1:0-48226 GCF_042752355.1 Streptomyces sp. NPDC059255 | reverse complement strand
TGTCTTGCGGGGGGTGGGCTCCGGCGCCTCCCGGGGGGGCCGGTTGGGGGGGGGGGGGCGGGGGGCGGCCCCCCCCCCCCCGGCCGGTCTCCCCGCCGAAACTTTCCCGACCCGAGCCGGCAACCTTTCCCGCACGGGCGGCGACCGGAGAGCACAGGGGCCCCAACCCCCCACCCCCTCTGGAGGATTCCGTGCGGTTCAGACCCCCACCCCCGGGCAGTTCCCACCCGCGCGCCCGCGGCCTGCACCTGCTCGGCGTGCTCGCTCCGGCCGGCGCGGTCGTCGCCGCCCTCATGTCCCCCGTGGCGAGCCCCGCGCAGGCCGCCGACGCGCCGCCCCAGGCCCAGCTCGCCGCCGCACGCATGGAGCGGCTCGACCGCGGCCTGGTGAGCGTGCACACCGGCAACGACAACCTGGTGAGCTGGCGCTGGCTGGCGACCGACGCCGACAACGTCACGTTCAACCTCTACCGCGGCTCGCTCAAGGTCAACACCGAGCCCATCACCACCACGAACTACCTGCACAAGGACGCGCCCAACTCGGCCGACTACACCGTGCGGGCCGTCGTGAACGGCACGGAACAGGCCGCCTCGCCCAGCGCCGTCCAGTTCCGGCCGGGCTATCTCGACGTACCCATCTCGGTGCCGCCGGGCGGCTCCGACTACACATACGAGGCGAACGACGCCTCCGTGGGCGACCTCGACGGCGACGGCGACCTCGACATCGTCCTGAAGTGGCAGCCCACCAACGCCAAGGACAACTCGCAGTCCGGGGTCACCGGCAACACCGTCGTCGACGGCTACACCCTCCAGGGGCAGCGGCTGTGGCGGATCGACCTCGGCCGCAACATCCGCTCCGGCGCGCACTACACCCAGTTCCAGGTCTTCGACTACGACGGCGACGGCAAGGCCGAGGTCGCCATGAAGACCGCCGACGGCACGGTCGACGGCACGGGCAAGGTCATCGGCACCGCCTCGGCCGATTACCGCAACTCCTCCGGCTACGTCCTGACCGGGCCCGAGTACCTGACCGTGTTCAACGGACAGACCGGCGCCGCGCGTTCGACCGTCGACTACGTGCCGCCGCGCGGCACCGTCTCCTCGTGGGGCGACTCGTACGGCAACCGCGTGGACCGCTTCCTGGCCGGCACCGCCTATCTGGACGGGGCCACGCCCTCCCTGATCATGGCCCGCGGCTACTACACCCGTACGGTCATCAGCGCCTGGAACTTCACCGGCGGACAGCTCACCCGCAAGTGGACGTTCGACACCAACAGCTCCACCAACACCGGCAAGGGGTACGACGGCCAGGGCAACCACGCCCTGACCATCGGTGACGTGGACGGCGACGGCCGCGACGAGATCGTCTACGGCTCGATGGCCGTCGACGACAACGGCGCGGGGCTGTGGACGAACAAGAACGGCCACGGCGACGCGGCCCACCTCGGCGACCTCGACCCGTCCCGGCCGGGGCTGGAGTACTTCAAGGTGGACGAGGACGGATCGAAGCCGTCGTCGTACTTCGCGGACGCCAGGACCGGGCAGGTCCTGTGGTCGACCCCGGCCTCCGGCGACAACGGCCGCGGCGTCTCCGGCGACATCTGGGCGGGCAGCCCCGGCGCCGAGTCCTGGTCGTCGGCCGACGGCTCGCTGCGCTCCACGAGCGGCGCCGCCCTGGGCCGCAAGCCGTCCTCGACCAACTTCCTGGCCTGGTGGGACGGCGACCCGGTGCGCGAACTGCTCGACGGGACACGCATCGACAAGTACGGCACGTCGGGCGACACCCGGCTGCTGACGGCCTCCGGCGTGCACTCCAACAACGGTACGAAGGCGACCCCTTCGCTCTCCGGCGACATCCTCGGCGACTGGCGCGAGGAGGTCATCTGGCCCACCGCCGACAACACGGCGCTGCGCATCTACTCCACACCGCACCTGACCGACCGGAAGATCACCACCCTGCTCCACGACCGGACCTACCGGACGGCACTGGCCTGGCAGAACACGGCGTACAACCAGCCGCCGCACCCCGGCTTCTTCATCGGCAACAACATGCCGACGCCACCGCGCCCGGTCATCACCACCCCGTGAAACCCACGCCACGGCACCCACGCCATGACACCCACCCCGTGACACCCACCCCCACACCCACACCCCCACCGAAGGAGCCGTCTCACCATGAGTGACCAGCAGCACGGCAAGCAGCTCAGTACCAGGTCCGGTACCAGGAGGCGCCGGTTCGTCGCCGGCGGCCTCGGCGCCGTCGCCCTCACCGTCGGCGCGCTCACCTCCGGACTGACCCTGCCCTCCGCGATGGCCGCCACCTGGCCGTCGGCCAACGGCAGCGAAGGCGTGGGCGCGACCAAGCCGGTCAGCGGCACCGTCGACGGCGGCATGAAGCGCTACTACGGCACCGGCGACCTCGGCACCGGCGGCCAGAACGAGGACCAGGACCCGCTGTTCAAGCTCGCCGACGGCGCGACGCTGAAGAACGTCATCCTCGGCGCCCCGGCCGCCGACGGCATCCACTGCTCCGGCAGCTGCACGCTGCAGAACGTCTGGTGGGAGGATGTCGGCGAGGACGCGGCCACCTTCCGGGGCACCGGCAAGACGTTCAACGTCGTCGGCGGCGGCGCCCGCAAGGCCGCGGACAAGATCTTCCAGTTCAACGGCGGCGGCACGCTGAACATCTCCAACTTCGCGGGGCAGGACTTCAAGACGTTCGTCCGCTCCTGCGGGAACTGCTCCTCCCAGTACAAGCGCACGATCAACGTCACCAACACGGAGATCACCGCGCCCGGCGGGGTCATCGGCGGGATCAACACCAACTACGGTGACTCGCTGACCCTGCGCGGCATCACCATCGTCGGGGACAGCAGCAAGAAGATCGTGCCGTGCCAGAAGTACATCGGCAACAACACGGGCGCCGAGCCCACGAAGAACGGCACGGGCCCGGACAGCACCTACTGCAAGTACTCCGCGTCGGACCTCACGTACCGATAAGCCCGGGGCGGCACTTCAGCGCCCGTGGTCCCGTCAGGGCCCGTAGACGTCTTCTCCGGTGCTGGTTCCGGTACCCGTACCGTTACCGGTGCCGGAGGAGGCGTACCCCTTGCCCTCCTCGACCGTGCCGCCGAGCTCGCCCTGAACGGCCTCCAGGTTCGGCCCCTTGTTCGTGCCGATCGCCCACCGGTTGCCGACCAGGTACCAACCGCCGTACATCTTCGCGTAGTCGACCCAGTCCCGCTGGTTCTGTTCCGTGGTGAAGGTGATGAGCGTGTACGGGAGCTCGCCCTTCTTGCAGACCCCTTGCCGGTAGTCCTGCACCTTCATCCTGATCTGGGCCTCACAGCCGACGGCCTCGGCGAGCTGCTCCACCGTGGCCGGTTTCGCGGCCTTCACCGGCTCGACGGAGGGCGCGGCGGCGCCGGCGCGCCGCTCCGGCTTCGCCGAGTCCTTGTCCTGGTCCGTGTCGCCGCCCCCGCACCCGGCGAGGAACAGCACCCCCACGGCCATCAGCCCCGCTGTCGCAGAACGGGGTCCCGGGCGTCGCGGCCTGTGCCGCCGGTGTGCGAGAAGGCGTATCACGCCCACGTATACGTACGCGGCGGCGCGCGTGTTCAACGCCGGCGCGACGCATTCCCGCGGCTGAGCCGGGCCGCGTGCTGAGCCGGGCCGCGTCACGCGGCTCCGCCGATGGCCTCCCGCCACGTGGTGCGGGTCGCGACGGCCTGCCGCCAGGGGCGGATCGCCTTCGGCGGCATCCCGACCGCGAGGACTCCGGCGAGGCGGTCGCCGGCGCGGTAGGCGACCACGCAGCGGCGCTCGCCGAGGTCGCCCGCGACGACGGCGACCTCCTCGTGGCCGCGCAGGTATCCGTACGCCTGGATCTTCATGTCGTACTGGTCCGACCAGAAGTACGGGACCGGCGCGAACGGCTTGCGCGCGTCCGGGCGGAGCAGGTTGCGGGCGGCTGCCATGCCCTGTTCGGCGGCGTTGGTACGGTGCTCGATCCGCATGTCGACTCCGAACAGCGGGTTGTGCCAGCGGGCCACGTCCCCGGCGCCGTACACACCGGGGGCGGCGGCGCTGAACTCGTCGCAGACCAGGCCGTTGTCGAGGGTCAGCCCGCTGCCGGTCAGCCACTCGGTGTTGGGCAGGGAGCCGACGGCCATCAGCACCTCGTCGGCGTCGACGACGCCGCCGTCGGCGAGCCGTACGCCGTCGCCCGTCACCTCGGTGACGCTCACGCCGGTGCGCAGCTCCACGCCGTGGTCGAGGTGGGCCCCGGACAGGACGCGGCCGACCTCCTCGCCGACCGCGTGGGCCAGCGGCACCGGGGCCGGTTCCAGCAGGGTGACCCGCGCACCGAGCCCACGGGCCACGGCGGCGGCCTCCGCACCGAGGAACCCGGCGCCCACCACGACCAGATGCCGCCCCGGGCCGAGCCGGTCCCGCAGCGCGAGGGCGTCGTCGAGGGTGCGCAGCACATGCGCGCCCGCGCCGGGCAGGGTGCGCGGCCGTACGCCGGTGGCCACGATCAGTCCGTCGTACGGCAGCGACTCGCCGTCGGCCAGCGTCACCGTACGGTCCTCGGGGTCCAGTCCGGTCGCGGCGACCCCGAGACGCAGGTCGAGGCCGAGCGCCTCCAGGTCGTCCGGGGAGCGCAGCGCCAGTCTCGCCCTGTCCCACTCCCCGGCGAGGATCTGCTTGGAGAGCGGCGGCCGGTCGTACGGGGCGTGCCGCTCGTCGCCGACCAGGGTGAGCATCCCCGCGTACCCCTCCCGGCGCAGCGTCTCGACGGCGGCGAGTCCGGCCGCCGAGCCGCCGACGACCACGATCCGCGTGCTCTGTGTCATGTCTCCGACTCTGTCTCTGTCCTCGGTGGGCGGGGGTCGCTCCGCGCGGGGCGGAGGGGTGGGTCTCCATGGAACCGGAACGGGCTGACGCCTTCCGGTCGGTTACCTGACGGGAAGCTGACGTGAGGCAGGTCACAGGAGTGACAGGGGTGCGGTGCCGTGACCGTCAGTGGCCCAGCCAGTAGCCGAAGCCCTTACGGGTGTGGATCAGGGGCGGGCCCTCCTGGTCGACCTTGCGCCGCAGCCGGGAGACCAGCTTCTCGATCGCGTTGTCGGCGCGGCCCTCGCCCCATACGTGCCGGCAGATCTGTTCCTTCGAGAGGACCTGTTCCGCGTTGACGAGCAGGTGGCGCAGGAGCCGGTATTCGGCGGGGGTGAGATCGAGCGTGCGCCGGCCGCGCCGGGCCCGGCAGGTGGCGTCGTCCAGGGTGAGGTCGTCGTAGCGCGGCGTCCCGGTCCGCCCCTCGGCGCTCCGGGTGCGCAGCAGCGTCTCGGCCCGGGCGAGGACCTCGGCGATGCGGAACGGTTTGGTCACGTAGTCGGCGCTGCCCGTGACGAGTCCGGCGGCCAGGGATTCGAGGGAGTCCAGGGCGGCGAGGAAGAGCAGCGGCGGCCGGTCGGCGACGGACAACCGGGGAAATTTGGCGAACCGCTTCATCCCGGGCATGGTCATGTCGAGGACGACCAGGTCGGCCGGCTGCTCCACGAGCCGCGACAGCGCCTCCCGTCCGGTGCTCGCCGTTCCGGTCCGGTAGCCGGCGAGCCCCAGGGTGGTGGTGAGCAGTTCCACCGTTGCGGGATCGTCCCCGACGATCAGGACCCGCCGCCCGTTCCCGCGGGCGCTCACGCGGTGCCCGGGGACCCGGCGTCGTCGTCCTCGACGGAATGGCTGAGGAAGTTGTCGACCATCCGATGGAAGAGGGTGGCGAGCTGGTGGAGGTCCTGCGGCGACCAGTCCCCCAGGGCCATCTCCATGCCCCGGCGGCTCGCGTCGCGGATCCGGTCGATGGCGTCGCGGCCGACCGGCGTGAGCTGGACGCGCTGGGCCCGGCGGTCGTCGGGGTCCGGGACGCGGGTCACGTAACCGGACTTCTGCAGCTGCTGCACCTGGCGGGTGATGTGCGACGCCTCGACGCCGAGGCGGACCGCCAGCTCGCCGGGGCGCAGGGCGTCGGAGTCGGCCATCGCCCGCAGGATGGCGACGGCGGCACGGTCCAGCGAGACACCGGCCAGCGCCATGAGGCGCTCGTGCTGCCGGACCCGGTTGGTCAGGTACGAGATGTGGGTGAGGGCGCGCTCGATCTCGATGATGTCGGGGGAGACGGGGACGGTGGTGTGCGGCGGTGTGGGCATGTGCATCACTTTATCATCTGCTTGCTTGACTCAAGTAACTCAAACGTGCTTGCCTGACGCAACGAACCGGGTCAGAGGAAAGCAGGCACACCATGAGCAGCACGGGCCTTGAAGGACGCAGTGTCGTCGTCACCGGCGCGGGATCGGGGATCGGCCGCGCCGCGGCCCTCCACTTCGCCCGGGAGGGAGCCCGGGTCCTGGTCGCCGACCTGAACCAGGAGGGCGCCGACGGCACCGTCGCCGCGATAGCGGAGGCGGGCGGCACGGCCCGCGCGGTCGTCGGCGACCTGAGCGACCGGGCCGTGGCGGAGCAGGTCGTCGCCGCGGCCGTGGAGAGCTTCGGCGGGCTGGACGTCCTGGTGAACAACGCCGGTGTCATGGACCGCATGTCGGCGCTGGGCGAGACCGACGACGCCGAGTGGGAACGGGTCATCGGGATCAATCTGACGGCGCCGTTCGTGCTGACCCGCGCCGCCCTGCCGCACCTGCTGGCCACGGGCAACGGCGCGATCGTCTTCACCGCGTCGGAGTCCGCTCTGCGCGGCAGCGCGGGCGGCGCCGCGTACACCGCGGCCAAGCACGGCGTGGTCGGGCTGACGAAGTCGCTCGCCGTGATGTACCGGACGCGGGGGGTCCGTACCAACGCGGTCGCGCCCGGCGGCACCGCGACCCACATGCGGGTCGACGCCAGGCCCGACGCCGAGGGTCCCGCCACGCTCGGCCCCTACCTCGGCCTGGTGGGCAAGGTGTCCGCGCCCGAGGAGCAGGCCGCGGCGATCGTCTTCCTCGCCTCGGACGCGGCGAGCAACATCAACGGCGCCGTACTGCCGGTGGACAACGGCTGGTCGGCCGTCTGAGCCCGTCCCGCCCGGTCCTTCCCGCCCGGCTCTTCCCGGCGGAAGCCACCGGGGCGGAGACGTTCCGCGTCGAACGTCTCCGCCCCTGGCCTCTCCGCCGCGGGCGGAGCGCGATCATGCGACCGGGCTCAACCGCGCGCGGTCTCCCCTGCTCAATCTCCCCGGCTCAGTCTCCTCGGCTCACTCGTCCCCGGCTCACTCGTCCTCGGCTCACTCGTCCTCGGTCACCGAGATCGCGGCGGCCGGGCAGACGGTGGCGGCTTCCCGGACGGTCGGCCACAGCTTCTCGTCCGGGCCGGGGTCGAGGAGCACCACGATCCCGTCCTCGTCCCGCTGGTCGAAGACCGCGGGCTCCAGCAGTACGCAGGTGCCGGCGCCGCAGCACTTGTCCTGGTCGACGGTGACTTTCACGGTCGTTCCTCTCTCGTCCTGTTCACGGGCGATGGGTCGTGGGGGCCAGCCACATTCCTACGAGGGCGTCCACCATGCCGGTGGCCGCGTCGTGCCAGCAGGAGTGGACCGTGCCCGCGCCCTCGGCCAGCGCGCGCTCCCGCTCCGCGCACATGTGCACCATCAGGTGGCGTGCCATCAGTCCGCGCTCCGCGTGCACCTCGGCCGGCAGATCGGGCAGCGTACGGTTCAGGCCCTCCACGATCCCCCGGAGCGCGGGGGACGTCATCGACTCCTCGATCATGGTGGCGCGCAGCGCCGGGTCGGTCATCGCCTGTGCGCAGAACCGCGCGTACCAGGTGGGGCTGCCCAGCGCCTCCAGATGCTCCGTCAGCGGGTAGACCAGGCAGGTCACCCAGACCCGTACATCGGTGGAGTCACCGGCGCCGGCCAGCCGCTCCGCCCTGATCCGTTCGATCTGCGCGGCGTGTTTGCGGGCGATCGCCCGCACCAGGTCCGCCTTGGTCCCGAAGTGGTAGCCGACCGCGGCGTTGTTCCCCTGTCCCGCGGCCTCGCTGACCTGCCGGTTGGAGACCGCGTACACGCCGCGCTCGGCGAACAGCCGCTCCGCGGCGGTCAGTATCGACTCCCGTGTCGCGCTGACCTGTTCGGCCCGTACGGTCCTGCCTGCCATGTTCACCATCTCACCGGTACTTCACGCAGCCCTCCGACCATCAGGCCTTCGAGCTTGGGGAGTTCTTCCACGGTGACAGCGAGGCGCAGCGTGGGCAGCCGGCGCAGCAGCACGTCCAGTACGGCCTGCAGCTCGGTGCGGGCCAGCGCCTGTCCCAGGCACGAGTGCGCCCCGGTGCCGAACGCCAGATGGACGTTGGGGGTGCGGCCGAGCTCCATCTCCCCCGGGTTCTCGAAGACCCGCTCGTCCCGGTTGGCCGCGCTCATGTTGCACATCATGGTGGTGCCGCGCGGCACCAGCGCCCCGCCGACCTCGGTGTCCTCGGTAATGTACCGCGGCAGGCCGAGCCCCCCGCTGGCGTCCAGCCGCAGCGCCTCCTCCACCGCGGAGCGCACCAGCGACCGGTCGGCGAGCAGCTGCTCCCAGAGCCGCCGGTCGCCGAGCAGCATGGCGGCCATCTTGCCGATCTGGTTGGCCGTCGTCTCATGGCCGGCGAGCAGCAGCCCGCGCCCGGTGGCGACCAGTTCCGCGTCGGACATCCGGTAGCCGTCGGCGCCGGTGGCCACGATCAGCTCGCTGAGCAGGTCGTCGGTCGGTGCGGCCCGTTTGGCGTCGATGTGTACGGCCATGTAGTCGGTGAACGCGCGGTGCGCCGCCTCGACCTCCTCCTCCGTGTAGCGGGTGAGGTTGAGCAGCGAGTCGGACCAGTGGGAGAACTCCTCCCGGTCCGACTCGGGCACCCCGAGCAGATCGCAGATCACCCACACCGGCAGCGGGAAGCCGAGTGCGGCCTTGAGGTCGGCCGGCTGGCCGCTCGCCACCATCTCGTCGATGAGCCGGTCGGCCATCGCCTCGATGCCGGGGCGGAGCGAGGCCATGCGCTTGGCCGTGAACCACTTCCCGACCAGCCGCCGCCACTGCTGATGCTCCTCACCGGTGTCCGGGACCGATGCCGACATCGAGCTGTTGAAGAGCCCGCCCGATGTGGTGGCGGAGATCCGGGCCGCGTCGGCGGCGTCGAGCCTGCGCGGGAACCGGGGGTCGGACAGCACCTGCTTGACGTCGTCGTACCGCGTCACGACCGACGCCTCGTCGCCGCTGGGCAGCTTCACCCTGGCGACCGGGCACTGCTGCCGGAGCCGCGCCCACTCGGCGGGCGGCTCCAGGGGCGCGTCGTTGGGGATGGGGTAGGTGAGGACCTGCTCGTCGTCGTTGCGGCTCATCGTGTCTCCTCGGTCAGGGAAGAACGGTCGGGGGAAGAGCGGTCGAGCGGAGAGCGCTGGAGTCCTGAGAGGCGGTCACCAGGCCACCGGCAGCTCGTACACGCCGTAGACGGACCCGTCGTGCTTGAACGGGATCTCCTCCATCGGGGCGGCCTGCCGCAGCCCGGGAACGCGCCGGTAGAGGGTGCTGTACGCGACCTGGAGTTCCATCCGGGCCAGCGTCTGGCCCAGGCACTGGTGGACGCCGAAGCCGAAGGCCAGGTGGCGGCGGGCGTCGCGGCGGATGTCGAGCCGGTCGGGGTCCTCGAACATGGCGGGGTCCCGGTTGCCGATGTCGTTGGGCACGATGATCCCCTCGCCCGCGCGGATCACCTCCCCGGCGATCTCGATGTCCGCCAGGGCCACCCGGCGGCGCCCGTTGTGCGTGATGTTGAGGTAGCGCAGCAGCTCGTCCACCGCCGAGGCGACCAGCGCCGGGTCGTCCGTGTCCCGGAGCAGGGCGAGCTGGTCCGGGTTCTCCAGCAGGGCGAGCGTGCCGAGCGCGATCATGTTCGCGGTGGTCTCGTGCCCGGCCAGCAGCAGGAGGACGCCCATCTGGGCCGCCTCGGAGCGGGTCAGCTCACCGGCCTCGATCCGTGCGACCAGCCCGGAGAGCAGGTCGTCGGCGGGGCGGGCGATCTTCTCGCCCATCAGCTCGTCGAGATAGCCGGCCAGCGCCGCCGAGGCGGCGGCCCGCTCCTCCGGGGCCGCCGCGCGGTTGATGAGGGTCTTGCTGTTCTCCTGGAAGAACTCGTGGTCCCCGTAGGGCACTCCGAGCAGTTCCGAGATGACCAGCGAGGGCAGCGGCAGCGCGAACGCCTGGACGAGGTCGACCGGTACGGGGCCGGCCAGCATGGCGTCGATCAGCTGGTCGGTGATCTTCTGTACGGCCGGTCGCATCGCCTCCACCCGCCGGACGGCGAACGGCGCCGTCACCATCCGCCGCAGCCGTGAGTGCTCGGGGTCGTCCATCAGGATGAACCCGATGGACCCCGCGCCGGAGACCGGCACGTCGCTCGGATAGCCGGGCCGGGTGATGTCGGAGCTGAGCCGCGGGTCACCGAGCAGGGTGCGCTGGTCCGCGTAACGGGTCACCAGCCACGGCGTGCTGCCGTCCCACAGCCGCACCTTCGCGAGCGGCCCTTCCTGTTGTTTGTCCCGCAGCCCGGGGGGCGGGTCGAACGGGCAGCGCGCCGCCCGTTCCATCGGAAACCCCGGTACGGCGGCGTGGTGCGGGTCCGCGGCGTTCAGTGTGCCGGCCATCGCTCGCTCAACTCCCTCGACTGCGCTCGGAACTGGTCCTTCCGGTGCGGTCAGGCAATCTCACCCCGTAATCTAAGTCAAGCATGTGACTTAAAAAGGCGCGCGCCGGCCGCCCGAACCGGCCACCCCCGTGGACTCCCCCTCTTCCCGCTCCCGGGCTCGCTCAGGAGGGGCGCGCGCCGGGTGACGTGGGGGAGGCCGGCCGGGGGCGGCGGCGCGCGAGGCGCAGCCACAGCAGCTGGGAGAAGAGCCAGCGCCGCATCGCGCCGAGATGGACGGGCGATCCGTGCACGTCGTCGAATGTCCTGAACCGGATGTCGTCGAGCGTCCTGCGCAGCAGCGCCTGCTCCGTGGCCGGGATGATCTCGTCGCGGCCGCTGGCGACGTACCGGACGGGGATCCGCACCTGCCGGAGCTGCTCCGGTGTGAGGGCGAATCCCGGCAGCAGCCGCCGGAGTGCGTCGAGGTCCTCGGCGCCGGTGAGGCGGCGCAGGGTGTCGGCCGTGATGCCGGGCACCCGGGGCCACCAGGTCTCGTCGGTGAAGAAGCCGGCGACGGGTGCGCCCACGGTGAGGACGCGGCGGATCCGCGGGTCCTCGGCGGCGGCGCGCAGGGCGAGATGGCCGCTGAAGCTGAGGGCGAGCATCGAGGTGTCGGAGACCCGGGCACGGCCGGCGAGCCGGTCGAGCAGGAAGCCGAGGGTGCGCCAGGAGTCCGGGCCGTAGGGGACGGTGTTCTCGCCGACGCCCGGCAGTTCGGTGACGACGGCGGCGAAGCCGAGTCGGCTCAACAGGGGCAGGAGCGGCGCCCACTGTTCCTTGACGCTGACGATGCCGCCCATGACGACCAGCAGCGGGCGGTCCCGGTCGAGCCCGGCGGCCCAGCAGGCGACGGTGCCGCCAGTGCCGTCGATGTGGGTGAACTCCAGGCGCTCGACACCGCCCCGGTCACGGCGCCACCGGTCGAAGGTGTCGACGCAGAGCCGCTGGGCGCCCAGTCGGCCGGCGTCGCCGTGGTACGGGAAACGGGCGAGCGCGTAGTGCCGGCACGCGTCGAGGAGGTCGCCGCGGTCGGCGGCGGCCCGGCCCTCGGCGGTCCACACCGCGGCCCAGGAATCCGGGTCCCCCGTGGTGTCGTTGGTGATCCGGGCGAGGACCCGCGTGGCGTGCTCGGCCGTCATGCCCTGGCCCCGGGCGTGCAGGCGGGCGAACTCCTTGAGTTCTTCGAGGTGGTCCATGGTTCTCGGGTCACTGTCCCGTTCGGTGGGTGGCGCCGTCGGGAGGGCGCCAGAGCGTGTCGCGGAAGTCCCGGCCGGGACAGCCGGTGTCGGCCGGTGCCGTACGGCAGGTCTCGCACGGCCGGTGTGTCGCACGGCCGATGTGTCGCACGGCCGATGTGTCGCACGGCCGATGTCGCACGGCCGATGTCGCACGGCCCGTGGGTCCGCGCCGGGAGGGCGCCGGGGCCGTGCGACACCGGTGGGGGGCCCGCCCGCGACACGGATCCGCGGCGCGGCGGCGGTGCTCGGGTTCAGCTCAGCCGGGCCAGGTACGACTCGACGGCGTCGGCCCCGACGGCCGGGCCGTTGACGGACCGCATGCGCTCCCCCATGGCCCGCACCCGTCCGGTCAGGGACGCGTCGCCCGTGACCTGGGCGGCGGTCTCGCGCAGGCTCTCCACCGTGACGTCCTCCTTGGCGAGGACCCGGCCGAGGCCCAGCTCTTCCACGCGCAGGGCGTTCGCCCGCTGCTCGTTGGTCTGCGGCACGGCCACCATGGGCACGCCGTTGTTCAGCGACTCCATGATGCTGTTCATGCCGCCGTGCTGGATGAACAGCCGGGCGTGGCGGAGCACGTCGAGCTGCGGCGCCCACCGTCGTACGTCGACGTTCGCGGGCAGCGGTCCGAGGCCGGCCGGGTCCGTGTGGTCGCCGACGGTGATGAGCACGTCCCACTCGGAGTCGCCGAAGGCCTCGATGGCCATGGTGAAGAACTCCGGCCAGTTCCTGGCCGAGGTGCCGAGCGAGATCAGCAGCACGGGCCGGTCCGCCGAGGCCGGCTCCCAGGTGCCCTGGTAGGGGCGTTCGGCGATGCAGGGGCCGGTGAAGACGAACCGTTCGTCGAAGGTCTCGCCGGCGTACTGGAAGTCGCGCGGGAGGAAGATGATGCCGAGCTTCCCGATCTCCGCGATGAAGCCCATCGGGTCGGCGGGCAGACCGAACTGCGGCAGCACGCCCGCGAGTTTCTGCACCGCCTCCATCATGCGCGGGTCGGTCAGCTCCGCCACCGGGAACTTCTCGCGGATCGAGAAGTGTTCGTTCGCCCCGAACACCGGATAGGTCCGGATCAGCGGAATGTCGTTCCCGGCGGCGAAGAACCGCGCGCCCCACGCCATGAAGTCGTGGACGATCACATCGGGCCGGTTCTCCTCGTAGAACGGCCCGACCTGCTCCACGAGGGAGAGCGCCTCGTCCAGGCACCGCAGCCCCTCGCCCGCGTTCTCCTCGGGGGTGAGCGGGACGCGGTAGAAGTCGCCGAAGACCGAGTCGTACCGGACCGGTTCGGCGCCGGCGGCCTTCACGATGGGGGCGAAGTGGTCGGTCACGGTGCAGGTGACGCGGTGGCCCCGCTTCACCAGTTCCTCGACCACGCCGATCGTGGGATTGACATGGCCTACGGCCGGAAAGTTGAAGAAAGCGATGTGGCGTTGCACGGGTGTCTCCTTTCATGCGCCGGCGGTGTCCTTCGGCGGTCGTCGCCGAGGGCCCGGTCGGCGGCCGCTCATCCAGTGGTGACGGGTGCTCCGCGCGAGGCGGAGCGGTGTGTCTCGTCGAGGAGTTCCGCCTGCCGCAGGGTGGTGTGGGTGTCCGGGAGGGTTCCGGCGCGTACCGCGGCCGCGAAGGCGGCGACGGTGGCGGCCACCTGGTCGTGCGGTGCGAGCCGGATCTCCTCGGTCTTCCCGCCGCGGTGCAGGCCGATGACGGGGGCGTGGTCGGCGGGCGGGGTGAAGGCCCGGTCGACGGTGATGCCGCCCTCGCTGCCCCACAGTTCGTACGAGGAGCGGTAGGCGTGCTCCATGCCGAAGGTGATCTGGGCGGTGACGGCGCCGGGAGTGCTCAGCAGCGCGGCGCCGGAGGTCTCGACGCGCCGTCCCGGGCCCCGGTCGAGGCGGGCGCCGACGACGTCGAGCCCGGGGCCGAGGAAGTGCAGTGCGGCCCGCAGGGGGTAGACCCCGACATCCGCCAGTGCTCCGCCGCCGAGTCCGGGGTCGTACCGGATGTCACCGTCCGGCAGCGGCGGGATGGTGAACACTGCCTGGAATCCACGGAGTTCGCCGATCGCCCCGTCGGCGATCAGGTCCCGCACGGCCCGGTGCCGGTGGTGATGGACGAACATGACGTTCTCCATGAGCACCAGGCCGCGGGCGCGGGCGAGTTCGAGCAGTTCCGCCGTGCGGTGGCGGTCCGTGGTCAGGGGCTTCTCGGCGAGGACGTGCCGGCCCGTGTCCAGTGCCGCCTCCGTCCACCGGGCGTGCAGCGCCGCGGGCAGCGGTATGTAGACGGCCTGGATGTCGTCGCGTTCGAGGAGCGCGTCGTATCCGTGCACGGGACGGCAGCCGAAGCGCTCCGCGACCTGCCGCGCCTTGGCCGGGTCCCGGCTGGCCACGGCCGCGATCTCGATGCCGGGGCAGGCCGCGAAGGCGGGAAGCATGCGGCGCACCGCGATGCCCGCGCATCCGAGCACCCCCACCCGCAGGGGGCCGGTCACCGGGGGCTCAGCGCCGTCGCGTGGAGGCAGGCGAGCATGGTGCGGGCCTGGACGTTGAGGTAGTGGCCGTGCCGGACCAGGAAGGTGAGCTGCTCGCGGGTGACCCAGGCGTAGCCGGGCGGCGGGTCGAGCGGGGCGTCGGCCTCGTCCGCGTCGACGATGAGGAAGCGGCTCTCGGCGTTGAGGAAGCGCCCGCCCTCCTCGGAGTGCACGACTTCGTACCGGATGCGGTCCGCGCCGGCCCGCAGCACGGTGTCCAGGAACCGGGGGCGTTCCCGCTCGGGCAGGTGGGCGTAGTTGTCGGGGGTGCACTGCACGGTCGGTCCCAGCTCGACGGTGTCGAGGAAGCCCGCCTCGACCCGGGCGTGCACCAGCACGTGCGGGACGCCGCCGAACTCGCGGGTGAGGAAGGCGGTGACACCCAGGCCGACCGGCTCGAAGAGGGGCTGGGTCCACCCCGTCACCTCGCGGTTTCCGGCCTGTACGGACACGGCCACGACGTTGAAGTAGCGGCCTTCCTCGTGCTCGATCGCGCTCTCGCCGCGCTTCCAGCCGGGGATGGAGTCCAGGGGGACGCGTTCGGTCCGTACGGAGTGGCGGGTGCGCTCTCCGGTGATCCAGGAGAGCAGTTCGATGTCGGAGTGGAGCGCGCCGTGCGAGGTGTCCTCGAAGGGCAGGCAGGACAGCACCGTACGGGAGTCCATGTTGACCACGTTGTCCCGGCGCAGCAGTGCGTGGATCTGTCCGAGGGTGAGCCAGCAGAAGTCGTCCAGCAGCGGGACGTCGCCCACCGCCTCCACGACCATGTTGCGGTTGGACTTGCGGTAGAACCACGAGCCGTGCTCGGACTGGAGCACGTCCGCGATGATCCGGCCGCGCTGCGGCCCGACGAAGTATTCGAGGTACTTGACGTCCGCGCCCTGGTGGGCCTTGGTGTAGTTGCTGCGGGTCGCCTGGACCGTGGGCGAGAGCTGGAGGAGGTTCGGGTTGCCCGGCTCCATCTTCGCCTGCATCAGGAAGTGCAGCACCCCGTCGAACTCCTTGACGAGGATGCCGAGGATGCCCACCTCGGGCTGTTTGATGATGGGCTGGTACCAGTCGGCGTAGGGGCCGTCGCCGTGCGGCTGGGCGTCCTCCGTGATGTGCAGGCCCTCGACGGTGAAGAACCGGCCGCTGCGGTGCACCAGGTTCCCGGTGGACTCCTCGAACGACCAGCCGTCCAGCTCCGCGAACGGTATCCGCTCCACCCGGAAGGCGTTGGCCCTGCCGCGTTCGGCCAGCCAGTCGTCGAAGTCCTCGGTACGCAGGTGCGCGCCCCGGGCGGCGGCCGACCGGGCGATACGGGCGGGCAGGCTCGGGTGCCCGGCTGTCTGGTTCTCAGCTGTCTGGATGAGTGGGGACGGCATCGGAGGGACTCCCCGCCTTTCTCGTGACGCGTACGCGGCCGGGTCAGGCATGTTCGGCCGCGAGGAAGTGGTTGAGGACCAGCTGGTAGTAGTCGGGGCCGAAGCCCATGTCGGCCACGTGGGGGACGAGGGCGCGGAGCTTCCGGGTGGAGATGGTGTACGGGACGCCCGTGGCCACGTACTCCGTGCGCGGTTCCAGCCCCAGCGCGCCGGCGAGATGGCCGACGATGTCTTCCACCGGGACGGCGAATCCGGAGGCCACGTTGACCGTGTCGGCCCGCGCGCCCGTGGCGAGCAGCCGGTCGATGACGGTGATCGCGTCGCCGACGCGGATCAGGTCACGGGTGGCGCCCCGGTGCAGGGTGACCACGCCCTCGCGTATCTGCCGTACGAGCGTGGGGACGAGCTGGTGGTACCGCCCGTACGGTCCCACCAGGTGCGCGAGCCGGAGGATGAGGTGGTCGGCCCCGGAGTCGCGCAGCTGCTCCTCCAGGGCGAGTTTGTGTGCGCCGTAGGGGGTGCAGGGGATCACCGGGACGTCCTCGCTGCCCGGCCCTTCGGCGCGCCCGTACAGTCCGGTCGCGGCCGTGGAGAAGAACAGCAGCCGCTGCCCGTCGGCCGCGCACCGCTTGGTGACATCGCGGAGCAGTGCGGCCTCCCGCGCGAAGTCCGCGTCGGAGGCGCCGCTCGTTCTGGATTCCCCCGCGGCGAGGGCCACGGTGTCCGGATGCCGGCCTGCCAGCGGACGCAGACAGCGCGCCAGGAATCCGGTTCCCACTATCTCCATCGTCGTCTTCCTGATCTCTGGGTGGGAGGCGATGGGTCCGGGCTCAGCCGCGCTGGGCCACGAACTCCTTGATCGTGGCGGTCACGTAGTCGAGCATTTCGTCGGTGAGACCCGGGTAGACGCCGACCCAGAAGGTGTGCTCGGTGATGATGTCGCTGTTGGTGAGGTCGCCGACGACGCGATGGGGCTGGCCGATGTAGGCCGGCTGGCGGGTGAGGTTGCCGGCGAACAGCCGCCGGGTGCCGATCTTCCGCTCCTCCAGGTGGGCGACGAGTTCGGCGCGGGTGAAGCGGGCCTCGGGGTCGACGGTGATGACGAAACCGAACCAGCTGGGCTCGGAGCGCGGGGTGGGCTCGGGGAGCAGCAGGCCCGGAACGCCGTCCAGCCCCTCGCGCAGCCGGCGCCAGTTGCGCCGCCGCGCCTCGATGAAGCCGTCGAGCCGGTCGAGCTGGGTGAGGCCCAGCGCGGCCTGGATGTCGGTTCCCTTCAGGTTGTAACCGACGTGGGAGAAGATGTACTTGTGGTCGTATCCGGCGGGCAGGTTGCCCATCTGGTACTCGAACCGCTTGAAGCAGGTGTTGTTCTTGCCGGGTTCGCACCAGCAGTCCCGCCCCCAGTCGCGCAGTGACTCCACGATGCGGGCCAGGCCGAGGTCGGAGGTGAGGACGCAGCCGCCCTCGCCCATGGTGAGGTGGTGCGCGGGGTAGAAGCTGACCGTGGTGAGGGCGCCGAAGGTGCCGGTGATCCGGCCGTCGTAGGTGGAGCCGACCGCGTCGCAGTTGTCCTCGATGAGGAAGAGGCCGTGCTCCTCGGCGAGTTGGGCGACCTCGGCGACCTCGAAGGGGTTGCCGAGCGCGTGGGCGATGATGATCGCCCGGGTCTTGGGGCCGATGGCCGCCGCCACCCGGTCGGCCGTGGTGTTGTACGTGGTCAGGTCCACGTCGACGAAGACCGGCAGGAGCCCGTTCTGCAGGATCGGGTTGACGGTGGTGGGGAACCCCGCCGCGACGGTGATCACCTCGTCGCCCGGCTTCAGCCGTCGGTCGCCGAGCTGGTGGGAGGTGAGGGCCGAGACGGCGAGGAGGTTCGCCGACGATCCGGAGTTGGTCAGATGGGCCTTGCGCCGCTTGAGGCGCTTGGCGAAGGCCGACTCGAACTTCCTGGAGCTGGGCCCGGCGGCGATGCGCAGGGTCAGCGCGGCCTCGACGATCGCGACCCGGTCCGCTTCGTCGAGGACCGCCCCGGACGGCCAGATCTCGGTCACACCGGGCACGAACTCCCGGTCGGGCGCGGTCTCCCGGTGGTATCTGCGGACCTCGTCGAGTACCCGCTCTTTGTTGTCGGCGGTTACGGCGGTATCGCTCATCGTCATTCCTTTTCGTTGGCTGGCGTCGGTACCGCGGCCGCGAGCAGGTCGCGCAGCGAGTCGTCGAGGGTGTGCCGCGGCTGCCAGCGCAGGAGCCGCAGCGCCCGGGACACGTCCAGTTGCAGCCACTCCGCGTCCGTGCGCGCGGGCCGGCCGGCGTCGGCCTCGGTGACCGGGAGGTCCACACCGCTGAGTTCGACCATGCGGTGGATCAGCGCACGCATCGGGACGGCCTCGCCGCGGCCGATGTTGATCACCTGGCCGCCGAGGTCGGCCGCCGGTGCGACGGCGGCGGCCCGTACGGCGTCGACGGCGTCGCGCGCGTCCACGATGTCGCGGTGGGCGCGCAGCGGCGGCAGCCTCAGCTCGTCCGGTGTCCCGCCCAACGACCGGGCGCGGGCGGCGGCGCCGAGGTGCGCGGCGACCGTGCCGAAGAGGCTGCCGGCGGGCACCCCGGCGCCGATCACATTGGCGAGGCGGAGCACCACACCGTCCAGGCCGTGTTCCGCCGCGGCCCGCAGCACGATCCGGGTGCCGAGGAGTTTGGTGCGCCCGTACGGGGTGACGGGGGCGGGCTCCTGCTCCTCGGCGGTGCCGGCCCCCGGTGTGCCGGCGCCGTACTCGTGGACGGTGCCGAGCTGGATGAAGCGCGGCGGGCGGGGCAGGCCGGCGAGTGACTCCGTGACCCGGGCGACCAGGTCCGCGTTGCCCGCGGCCATCTCGGCCTCGCCGGACCGCCAGACCCGGCCGGCCGCGTTGACCACCACGTCGGGCCGCACCGAGCCGAAGAACCCGGTGAGTTCCCGCGGGCCCGCCGCCAGCAGGTCCATGCGGACGGTACGCGGGTCCGCCGGGCCGCCCGGCGCCGGGCTCCGGGACACCAGGTGCACCAGGGCGCCGTCGGCGGTGAACGCCTCGCCGAGGCGGCGGCCCAGGTAGCCGGTGCCGCCGAGCACCACGACGCGGAGCCCGGCGGCTCCGCCGGTGTCAGCCGCCGTCATGTCCGGCCTCGTACAGGACGGTCTTCCACCAGTCGGTGTGGTCGCGGTACCAGGCCACCGTGGCGGCCAGGCCCTCCTCGAATCCGGTCAGCGGCGCATAGCCCAGCTCGTCGCGGATCTTGGACTCGTCGATGGAGTACCGCAGGTCGTGCGCCTTGCGGTCGGCGACGGGGCGGATCATCTCCGGTCCCGAGCCGGTCAGTTCGAGGAGCCGCTCGGTGATGGCGCGGTTGGTCCGCTCGTTGCCGCCGCCGATGTTGTAGATCTCACCGGCCCGGCCGCCCTGGAGCACGAGGTGGATGCCCCGGCAGTGGTCGTCCACGTGCAGCCATTCGCGGACGTTGCGTCCGTCGCCGTACAGCGGCACCTGCCGGCCCTGCAGCAGGTTGGTGACGAAGCGCGGGATGAGCTTCTCGGGGTGCTGGTACGGCCCGTAGTTGTTGGAGCAGCGCGTGACGGAGAGGTCCACCCCGTGGGTGCGCCAGTAGGTGCGGGCGACCAGGTCGGAGCAGGCCTTGGAGGCCGCGTAGGGGGTGTTGGGCAGCAGCGGCAGGTCCTCGGTCCAGGAACCCTCGTCGATCGAGCCGTACACCTCGTCGGTGGAGACGTGCACGACCCGCTCGACACCGCTGTCCAGCACGGCGTCGAGCAGTGTCTGGGTGCCCAGGACGTTGGTGCGGAAGAACTCCCCCGCGCCCTGGAGTGAGCGGTCCACGTGGGACTCGGCGGCGAAGTGCACCACGGCGTCGTGTCCGGGCAGCAGTTCGCGCAGCAGGCCCGGGTCGCAGATGTCGCCGCGGACGAACTCCAGGCGCGGGTGCGAGGCCGGCAGGTTGTCGCGGTTGCCCGCGTAGGTCAGCTTGTCCAGGGCGGTGACCCCGGCGTCCTCCCACCCCGCGTAGGTGTTCGCGAGGAGGTTGCGGACGAAGTGGGAGCCGATGAAACCGGCCGCTCCGGTGACGAGGATCCTCATGCCGCGACTTCCACTCGGGTGTGGTCTCCGACGACCAGGCGGTAGCGGTCCGTGCTCTCCAGCGTGGTGCCGACGGAGGCGGAGCGGCCGATGAGGGAGCTGCGCAGGCCCTGGACGCCGGTGACGGACGCCCCGTCCAGCGCGATGGAGTACTCCAGCCGGCTTCCGGTGACCACGCAGCCGCGTCCGATGGACGTGTGCGGGCCGATGTGGCTGTCCTCCACGACCGTGCCGGCGCCGATGATCGCCGGCCCCTCGATGCGGGAGCGCACGACGCGCGCCCCCTCTTCCACGACGACCGGTCCCGCCAGCACGCTGGCGCCGTCGACCTCACCGGCCACGGAGGGCCGCAGGCCCTCCAGGATGCGCTGGTTGCACTCCAGGACGTCCTCGACGTTCCCGGTGTCCTTCCAGTAGCCCTCGTACTGGCCGGCCCGTACCTCCGCGCCCGCCGACACCAGCCACTGGATCGCGTCGGTGATCTCCAGTTCGCCGCGGGCGCTGGGCTCGATGGCCCGGACCGCCTCGTGGATGGCGGGGGTGAAGAAGTACACGCCGATCAGGGCCAGGTCACTGCGCGGCTGCCGCGGCTTCTCCACCAGGCGCAGCACGGTGCCGTCGGGGCCCAGTTCGGCCACGCCGAAGGCCCGCGGGTCCGGGACCTTGTGGACGACGACATGGGCGGCCGGGCGGTGTGCGGCGAACTCCTCGGCGATGCCGGCGATCCCCTCGGGCAGCATGTTGTCGCCGAGGTACATCACGAAGTCGTCGTCACCGAGGAAGTCCCGGGCGATGGCGACGGTGTGGGCGAGGCCGAGCGGGGCCTCCTGCCGGATGTAGGTCAGCCGTGCCCCGAACCGCGATCCGTCCCCGAGGGCCTGGTGGATCTCGGGGGCGCGGTCGCCGACGACGACCCCGATCTCGGTGACGCCCAGGTCCAGGATGTTCCCCAGGACGTATTCCAGGACCGGTGTGTTCGCGATGGGGATGAGCTGTTTGGGCATCGAGTAGCTGAAGGGCCGTAGACGGGTGCCCGATCCGCCGGCCAACACCAGAGCCTTCATGGCAGGTCCTCTCGAATCATGTGGTGATGCCTCTTCGGGTCCGGTGCGCGATGTGCGCGGCCGCTCGGACGTGCCGTTTCGGCGTGCCGGCGGGTGGCGGGACGGAGATGTCGCCGCGTCAGGCGGCGTGGAAGTCGGGCAGCGTGCCCGCTGCCAGGGCCTCGGCCAGGGAGGGCGCCTGTGCGTCCTTGTCCGAGATCAGTGGTGCCCCGGCGCAGTTCCAGGGCAGGTCCAGGTCGGGGTCGAGCGGGTTGATGTCGATCTGTGTGCCGGGGACGTATGTGCTGGAGACGACGTAGCAGATGCAGCTGTCGTCGGTGAGTGCCAGGAATCCGTGGCCGACGCCTTCGGGGACGTACACGGACCGGCCCGAGGCGGCGTCCAGTTCGTTGACCTGGTGCCTGCCGAAGGTGGGCGAGCCGACCCTGAGGTCGACGACGATGTCGCGCAGCACGCCCCGGACGCAGGTGACGAACTTGGCCTGCCCCGGGGGGATGCTCACGCTGTGGATGCCGCGCAGGGTGTGGCGTCTGGAGACCGAGTAGTTGATCTGACGGGGTCGGAAGGTGATCCCCGCGGACCGCTCCAGTTCGTCGGTCCGCATCGACTCGTAGAACACCCCCCGGTCGTCGGAGAGTTGGTCCGGCTCGATCAGAAACGTGCCGGGGATGGTGGTTTCCTCGATGCGCACGACTCGCTCACCCTTTCGTCCTGGACTCGACTCGTGTGGTGCGGGCGCAGGCCCGGCGCTTCAGCCGCGGTGCTCCGCGGTCAGCCGCTCCAGGACCGGGACCACGTCCTTCGGCGCCGGGGCGGCCAGCATGTCCTCGTACAGTCCGCGGGCCCCGAGCTGGAAGGACGGCTCCTCGAGCAGCCGGAGGAGGTCCTTCCGTACGGTGTCGGCGTCGATCGCCGCCGGGTCGGCGGCCAGTCCCGCGCCCCGGCGGGCGACGTACCGCGCCGTGACCATCTCGTCCCACATCGGGAGCGGCACGACGAGCTGCGGCACCGTGAACGCGACGGCCGCGGCGAACGTCCCGCCGCCACCGTGGTGGATGATCGCCGAGCTGGTGGGCAGCACCTGGTTGAGCGGTACGTACTCGATGGCGCGGACGTTGTCCGGGAGCGTGCCCACGGCGGCGAGCTGCTCGCTGTTCAGCGTCGCCACCAGCTCCAGGTCCAGGCCGGACACGGAGTCGAAGAACTCCCGCATCGGGAAGCCGCTGTGCCGTCCGGCGAGCAGCCGGCGGCTCACCCCCAGGGTGAGCACCGCGCGGGGCCGCTCGGGCCGGGAGTGCAGCCACGGGGGGAGTGTGGCGGCGCCGTTGTACGGGACCCGGCGGACCGGGACGTACGTCAGGTCCAGCGGATCGCGCATCCGGGACTGGGTCAGGTCAAGGGTCCACTGGCCGACCAGTGTCTCCTCGGCGAAGTCGAGGCCGTAGCGCTCCAGCACCGGGCCCAGCCAGGTCATCCACGGGTCCTCGGTCAGGCCCGAGGCCGGATCGGCCAGCTCCTGCCGTGTCCTGGAACGGATCAGACCGGTGTTGTCCATGCCGAACAGAAGCCGCGCGTGGGCGGCGCCGCAGGCCCGCGCGGCCACCGCCCCGGTCGGCGCCAGCGGATCCCACAAAACCAGGTCGGGGCGCCAGTCGCGGGCGAACTCCACCAGTGTGTCGAGGACCGGCCGACGCCCGCCGCCCGCCGGCTCCGGCGGGTAGTACGCGTGGAACATGCCCGCCAGTACGGCCCTGGCCTGGCGCCAGGCGTTCTCGTCGGCGGGGTCGAGCGCCAGGGTGGGCCTGTTGGGGCCCGCGCCGGCCATGAGGGGTGCCAGCGAGGCGGTGAGTTCCTCCTTGCCGCCCAGCGACACCGCGGTGAGGCCGGCCGAGGTGATGTTCTCGATCACCTTCGGGTCGACCACCCCCTCGGGGCTCGCCACCACGACCTCGTGACCGGCACTCTGCAGCGCCCATGCCAGCGGGATGGCTGGGTAGAGATGTGCCGATGTCGGAAAGATGGTGAATAGAACGCGCATCGCTGACCTCTCCGAGACTGCCGGCCCGACGCCGACGGCGTGCTGTTCGCTCGAATCCTGCGAGGGGGCTCTAAAGAGCCGCTTGTGCAGAGCGGACAGGGAGCGGCCTCCCGGGGGCGGCCGGCGCGGCGACCGGGGCGGCGGTCGGCGAGGTGACCGGGGCCCGGGGCGGCGGCCGGCGAGGTGACCGGCGCGGCGGCCAGGCCTCAGGCCCCGCGCGGGCGTTCGGATGCCGCTGCGCGGGACGACAGGCGCCAGGGCCGGTCGCTCACCGCCCGGTTCCGGTTTCCCCGGCCACGACCGGAGCTGCCCCACGCCGGGGACATACCCGCACCCATCACCCTTTTAATGATCCATCCGCCACGCACCCGCCGGAACACCCACCCGCCGCGCCCCATACCGGGTGCCTGACCAGCAGAAACGGTGAAACGCCACGGAAGCATGACGATCGATTGGTTCCGCAAACTTGTGCCCACAAGACCCTGATCGCCGCACAGTCTTTACTGAGTTGACTTATCCTCGCCGCAGGATGACGCACATGTTGCGGGGGACAGTGCAGATGATGGACAGTCACGATCGTTCCGGCAGTGCGGACGAGTCGAGGGGAAGCAGACCCGAGGCGGTAACCCCGCCCAGTCCCAGCATCGGCATTCCCGTATCCCGGCCGGCCCGCGCCCTCCTCGTCGCCACGCTGCTCGGCTACGCGCTCCTCACCACCACGGGCATCCTGAGCGCCGGAATGCCGCCGACGGCCGAGGCGATCAGCCTGCTCCTCCTCCTGCCGGTCCTCGCCCTGCAGCTCCTCCACTCCACACCGGGCGGGAGCCGGGCCCCCCTGCCCCGGAGATGTCTGACCCTCGCCCTCCAGGCACTCCTGACGTACTTCCCCGTCGTCGTCCTCGGGACCTACTGGGAAACCATGGCCGGCTACCTGGCCGGCTCACTCCTGCTCCTGCTGCCGCCCCGGGTGGCCTGGCCGCTCTACGCCGCCGTGGGCCTCAGCATGCTCGTCCCGCCGCTCCTCGACGCCCGCACCGTCATCGAGAGCGCCGCCTTCTCCCACACCACGCTCCTGCCGGGACTCGTCCTCTACGGACTCGCCCGGCTGACGGAGCTGGCCGCACACCTTCACACCACCCGCGCCGAACTCGCCCGTCGAGCCGTCACCGGCGAACGGCTCCGCTTCGCCCGCGACCTGCACGATCTTCTCGGCTTCAGCCTCTCCTCCATCGCCCTCAAGAGCGAACTCATCCACCACCTCATCCCCACCCACCCGCAGCGCGCCATGGAGGAGGCCGGCGAAGTCCTGACCATCGCCGGCCAGTCCCTCGCCGATGTCCGCAGAGCCGCCGGCGGTTACCGCACCCTGTCGCTCCGTCAGGAGATCAGAACCGCACAGACGATGCTCGACGCCGCCGGCATCGACGTACGGGTGCGGGTCGAACTCGCCACACTCTCCCCCCACGTCGAGACCGAGCTCGCCACCACACTGCGCGAAGCCGTCACCAACCTCCTGCGGCACAGCAAAGCCCGACACTGCGCCATCGAAGCCGTCCAACAGGACGGCCTGGTCCGCCTCGTGGTCGAGAACGACGGCGCCGACCCCGCCCACCACAACCCCGGACCACACAGCGGCAACGGACTCGGCAACCTCCACGCACGCATGACCGCGCTGGGCGGACGCCTCGAAACGGGCCACGGGGAGGACGGCACCTTCCGTCTCCTCGCCGAAGCATCTGCCATGAGAACAGCGGACGCTTGCGCGGAACTGAAGGAGATCACCTTCCCGCCCAACGGATCAGCCGCATGACCACGCGCCCCCGCGGCAACGCCCCGGACCCCGCCGCCTCGCCACGATCCGGGCCCTCACGGACCACAGACGGGAGCTCAGTGATACGCATACTGATCGCCGAGGACATGAACATGGTCCGCGGCGCCCTGGTCGCCCTGCTGAATCTCCAGGACGATCTCGAAGTGGTCTGTGAGGTCGAACGCGGCGACGAGATCGTCGACATGGCGCTCAAGCACCGGCCCGAGGTCGCCGTCATCGACATCGATCTGCCCGGTGTCGACGGTCTGTCGGCCGCGACGCAGCTGCGCGAACGGCTCCCGCAGTGCGGCGCCCTCCTCCTCACCAGCCTCGGCCGGCCCGGCACTCTGCGCCGGGCCCTTGAGGCCCGGGTCTCCGGCTATCTCCTCAAGGACGCCCCCTCCTCCGAACTCGCCGCCGCGGTACGGCGGGTGGCCGCGGGGCACCGGGCCTTCGACCTGGAACTGGCGCTGGCGGCCTGGGGTGAGTTCGAGAACCCCCTCACCGACCGCGAGGCCCAGATACTGCGGCTCACGGCGGAGGGCGAGGAGGCACGGGAGATCGCCTCCGTGCTGCGGCTGTCGGTGGGGACCGTACGCAACTATCTGACCACCATCGTCAGCAAGCTCAACGCGCGTAACCGGATCGACGCGATCCGCATCGCCCGGGACGCGGACTGGCTGCCGTGACGGCGTCCGCCGGTCGCGGTCACGCGGCTTTGGCCGGTCACAAGGGCCGCTCAATACCGTGCGCCGGCAGACAGTTCGCCGCGTTGACGGGAAGGAGCGGCCTGTGGCCGTTGACACGACTCAGACGAGTGACCCGAGCCCCTCCGGGGACCACCTGGACGGAACGGCTCGTCCGGAGAAGGCGATCCGTCGTCTGGAGCGGGTGATCATTCGTTTCGCGGGTGACTCCGGTGACGGGATGCAGCTCACGGGTGACCGGTTCACCTCCGAGACCGCGTCCTTCGGCAACGACCTGTCGACCCTGCCGAACTTCCCCGCCGAGATCAGAGCACCCGCCGGAACCCTCCCCGGCGTCTCCTCCTTCCAGCTCCACTTCGCCGACCACGACATCCTCACCCCCGGCGACGCACCCAACGTCCTCGTCGCCATGAACCCGGCGGCGTTGAAGGCCAACATCGGCGACGTACCACGCGGCGCGGAAATCATCGTCAACACCGACGAATTCACCAAACGCCCCATGGCCAAGGTCGGCTACCACACCTCCCCCCTGGAGGACGGCTCCCTCGACGGCTACCACGTCCACCCGGTACCGCTGACAACGCTGACGATCGAGGCCCTCAAAGAGTTCGGACTCTCCCGCAAGGAAGCGGAGCGTTCGAAGAACATGTTCGCGCTCGGCCTCCTGTCCTGGATGTACCACCGGCCGACCGAGGGCACGGAGCGATTCCTTCGCGCCAAATTCGCGAAGAAGCCCCAGATCGCCGAAGCCAACGTGGCCGCGTTCCGCGCCGGCTGGAACTTCGGCGAGACCACCGAGGACTTCGCCGTCAGCTACGAAGTCGCCCCCGCCAGCTCTGCGTTCCCGCCCGGCACCTACCGCAACATCTCCGGAAACCTCGCCCTGTCCTACGGCCTCATCGCCGCAGGCCACCAGGCCGAACTCCCCCTCTACCTCGGCTCCTACCCCATCACCCCCGCCTCCGACATCCTCCACGAACTGTCCCGCCACAAGAACTTCGGCGTCCGCACCTTCCAGGCCGAGGACGAGATCGCCGCCATCGGCGCGGCCCTCGGCGCGGCCTTCGGCGGATCACTCGCCGTGACCACCACCTCGGGCCCTGGCGTGGCATTGAAGTCGGAGACGATCGGCCTGGCGGTCTCCCTGGAGCTGCCGCTGCTGGTCGTGGCCATCCAGCGCGGCGGCCCCTCCACCGGTCTGCCCACCAAGACGGAGCAGGCGGATCTGCTGCAGGCGATGTACGGGCGCAACGGTGAGGCCCCCGTCCCCGTCGTCGCCCCCCGCACCCCCGCCGACTGCTTCGACGCCGCCCTGGAGGCGGCACGCATCGCCCTGGTCTACCGCACACCGGTGTTCCTGCTCTCCGACGGCTACCTCGCCAACGGCTCCGAACCCTGGCGCATCCCGGAGGCGGACGAGCTGCCTGATCTGCGGGTGCGGTTCGCGACCGGCCCCAACCACGAGCTGCCCGACGGCACCGAAGTGTTCTGGCCCTACAAGCGCGACCCGCAGACCCTGGCCCGCCCCTGGGCCGTGCCCGGCACCCCCGGCCTCGAACACCGCATCGGCGGCATCGAGAAACAGGACGGCACCGGCAACATCTCCTACGACCCCGCCAACCACGACTTCATGGTCCGCACCCGCCAGGCCAAGATCGACGGCATCCACGTCCCCGACCTCGACGTCGACGACCCCGACAACGCCCGCACCCTCGTCCTGGGATGGGGCTCCACCTACGGGCCGATCACCGCCGCCGTCCGCCGCCTGCGCAAGACGGGCGCACCGATCGCCCAGGCCCACCTGCGTCACCTCAACCCCTTCCCCCGCAACCTCGGCGAGATCCTCGCCCGGTACGACAAAGTCGTGGTCCCGGAGATGAACCTCGGCCAGCTCGCCAC
This sequence comes from Streptomyces sp. NPDC059255, assembly GCF_042752355.1. Taxonomy (NCBI): domain Bacteria; kingdom Bacillati; phylum Actinomycetota; class Actinomycetes; order Kitasatosporales; family Streptomycetaceae; genus Streptomyces; species Streptomyces sp. NPDC059255. Next base: position 20,734 of record NZ_JBHYZP010000016.1, on the reverse strand, counting down.
CCTGCTCAGGGCGAAATACCTGGTCGACGCCCACTCCTACAACCAGGTCAACGGCATGCCCTTCAAAGCGGAGCAGCTCGCCACGGCCCTCAAGGAGGCCATCGATGCCTGACACGACGCTCGCCGGTGCCGGCGAACTGCTGAACCTGGTCCCCAAAGCCACGGCCAAGCAGTCCATGAAGGACTTCAAGTCCGACCAGGAAGTGCGCTGGTGCCCCGGCTGCGGCGACTACGCCGTCCTGGCCGCCGTCCAGGGCTTCATGCCGGAGCTCGGCCTGGCCAAGGAGAACATCGTCTTCGTCTCCGGCATCGGCTGCTCCTCCCGCTTCCCCTACTACATGAACACCTACGGGATGCACTCCATCCACGGCCGCGCCCCCGCCATCGCCACCGGCCTGGCCACCTCCCGCCGCGACCTCTCCGTCTGGGTCGTCACCGGCGACGGCGACGCCCTCTCCATCGGCGGCAACCACCTCATCCACGCCCTGCGCCGCAACGTCAACCTCAAAATCCTGCTGTTCAACAACCGGATCTACGGACTGACCAAAGGCCAGTACTCCCCCACCTCCGAAGTCGGGAAGATCACCAAGTCGACGCCGATGGGCTCCCTCGACGCGCCCTTCAACCCGGTGTCCCTCGCCATCGGCGCGGAGGCGTCCTTCGTCGCCCGCACCGTCGACTCCGACCGCAAACACCTCACCCAGGTCCTCAGACAAGCCGCCGACCACCCCGGCACGGCACTGGTGGAGATCTACCAGAACTGCAACATCTTCAACGACGGCGCCTTCGAAGTCCTCAAGGACAAAGACCAGGCCGCGGAGGCGGTGATCCGGCTGGAGCACGGGCAGCCCATCCGCTTCGGCACCGACGGCGCGAAAGGCGTCATCCGCGACCAGGCCACCGGCGACCTCCAGGTCGTGCCCGTCACCCCGGACAACGAGTCACAGATCCTCGTCCACGACGCCCACGCCACCAGCCCCACCACCGCCTTCGCACTCTCCCGCCTCGCCGACGCCGACACACTCCACCACACCCCCATCGGAGTCCTCCGCAGCATCGAACGCCCCGTCTACGACACCCTCATGACCAACCAACTCGACACAGCCGTCGAACAACACGGCAAGGGCGACCTCAGCACCATGCTCGCAGGCGGCGACACCTGGACCGTGGAGGCCTCATGACATACGTCGTCGCCCGGCCCCGCGTCCATGCGTGGGGGGCGCCGACACGCACACTTCAGTGTGGCTTCCGCGGTCCTTCAGCGGAGTCGGGCAACGTGCACCCCGTCAGACGCACACGTCCCCGCAACCGTTTCCGCAGAGCCGCCGGAGACCGCAGCAAAGGAATCCCCACCCCATGGACACCTTTACCGCACCCTCCCCCACTTTCCTCGGCACGCACCATCTGGTCCACCGGCCTGCCAGCCCCGAGGCCTTTCTGCTGAAGGCGACCGGGCCGATACGGCAGAACTTCGCCTTCTCCGCAGAACTGCCCGAAGAACAAAGGCTGTTCGGCAACTCCGTGTCGCCGTACCACGAGCTGCTCTTCCCCGTGGAGTCACTGCGCCAGACCATGCTGTTCGCGGCACGCCGGTACTTCAGGGTGCCCGCGAGCCGGCACCCGGTCGTGACCTCCAGCAGCGCCGAAATCACACATCTGGATGCCTGGCGCCGCGTCGGCACGCGGTCCGGGATCGCCCTGGAACTCGGGATGACGCCCCTCGACATCGTGGGCGGTGTGCCGCACGGGCTGGAGTGCGAGGCCGCCGTCTCCATCGACGGCGAGCGCTGCGGCACCGCCTCGGCCCGGCTGGCCTTCCTCGCCCAGGGCATCTACCACAGCCATCGCGGACTCGGGCGGCGGCAGAGCCAGGAGTCCCTGGCGGCCGGGCACGACGCCTTGGCCTCCCCGGGCCTGCCGCTGCCCGAACAGGTGGGTCACCGGGACAGCCGTGACGTCCTGGTCGGACTGCCCGAGCACACCGGAGCGGACGGCCATGACGAACTGACCTTCACCGTCGACGCCGGGGCGGCCGCCGGGACGCGGTTCGAGGCCGGCGCACCGGACGACGTCCCTCCGGCGCTGTTCCTGGAGGTGTCCCGCCAGGTGGGGCTGCTCGCCGCCGCGGAGCTGCGCGGCTTCGTCCCCTCGCACGCCGTGCTGTCCCGCTGGCAGGCCACCTTCCGCGGCTTCGCCGAGCCCGGGCTGCCGCTGCACTGCACGGTGCGGGAGGGATTGCGCCGCGCGGACGGGCGGGTGTGCCGGGACGCGGCGGGCCGGCCGGTGGTGGAGCTGCGGCTGTCGTTCCACCAGGGCAGCCGGGCCGTGGCGCGGGTCTCCGCGTCCGTGCTGCAGGACTGCTGAGCCGCGCGATGAGATATCGGGTACTCGGTCCCGTACGCATGACGGCTCGTACGCCGTCCGCGGCCAAGCCGCGCTCGGTCCTCGCCACCCTGTTGGTGCGGCACGACACAGTGGTGTCGACCCATACGCTGATCGATGAACTGTGGGGTGCGGAACCACCGCGCACGGCCACCACCACCCTCCAGGTGTACGTGTCCCAGCTCCGCAAGGCCCTGCTGGCGGACACCGGCGAGGCCGCGGCGGAGACGGGCCCGGTGCAGCCCCTGCTGACCCGCGCCCCCGGCTATCTGATGCAGACCGCCCCGGAGGAACTGGACCTGGCCGTCTTCGAGTCGCTGCGGGCCGAGGGCCGGGCCGCGTACGGCCGACGCGAGTACGAGGCCGCCTCGCGGGCGCTGAGCCGCGCGCTCGGGCTGTGGACGGGACCCGCGCTCTCGGGCATACCGCACGGCCCCTCCCTGGAGACCTCCGCGATCCGGCTGAACGAACTCCGCGCCGAGGTGCTGGAGCAGCGGATCTCCGCCGAGCTGCGGCTGGGACGCCACCATGAACTGGTCGGTGAGCTGATGGCACTGGCCCACGAACATCCGCTGCGCGAGACGCTGCGCTGTCACCTGATGGTGGCGCTCTACCGGGCCGGCCGGCAGTCCGACGCCCTGCAGGTCTATCACCGGGCGCGGCGCTCGCTCGTCGACGAACTGGGGGTGGAGCCCGGGCCGGTGCTGAGCAGGCTGCACGAGCGCGTCCTCGCCGCCGACCCGTCGCTGGCCTGGCACGGCGAGTCCGAGCCCCGGCCCGTCCCGGCCGGCGGGTCCGACGACCGGCCGTCGCACCCGCCGGCCGGCGGAGGGGCCGGCGGGTCCGCCCGGTACGGCCGGGACGCGGGGCCCACGGTGTGGCTGCCGCCGGCCGTGGCGGACTTCACCGGACGCGAGGACCAACTGGCCCTCGGCGAGCGGCTGCTGGCGGGCGATCCGTCCGGCGGGAACCGGGTGCTCGTGCTGTCGGGCCGGGCGGGCGCCGGAAAGACGGCGCTGGCCGTGCGGCTCGCCCACAACGCCGCCGACCGGTTCCCCGACGGACGGGTCCTGGTGCGGCTGCGGAACGCCGACGGGCGGGCCGTCGAGCCGAGGGCCGCCATGGCGGCCCTGCTGCGCCGGCTGAGCGGGCCACGGGCCACGGGAACGGACCCGGGCACGGAACCACTGCCGCCGTCCGAGACGGAGCTCGCGGAACTGCTGCACGAACGCACCAAGGGCCGGGCGATGCTCCTCGTCCTGGACGACGCCGTCTCGGAGGCACAGGTCCGGCCGGTGCTGTCGGCCGTGCCCGACAGCACGGTGGTCCTGACGAGCCGTCATATGCTCGGCGCGCTGGAGAGCGTGCGGCACCTGACCCTCGACGTGCTCCCCGCACGGGAGGCGGAGGCACTGCTCACGGCGTGCGGCGGCCCGCGGATGCGGGACGCCCCCGAGGCGGCGGGAGAGATCGCCCGGCTCTGCGGCCGGCTGCCGCTGGCCCTCCGGGTGGCGGCCGCCGGACTCGCGGCCCGCCCGCACTGGACCGCTGCCGGACTCGCCCGGCGGCTGCGGGACGAGCGGACCCGGCTGGCCGCGCTCGCGCTGGGCGATCTCGACGTACGCGGCACACTGCTGACCGCCTACCACGACATGGACGAGGAGGCCAGGCGCGCCTTCCGGATCCTCGGGCCGGCCGCGCTGCCCGACTTCGCCCCCTGGACCGCGACCGCGCTGCTCGCGACGGACCCGGTGGAGGCCGAGCGGCTCACCGAGGAGCTGGTGCGGGCCCATCTGCTGGAGGCGCGGCGGCGGCCGGGGCGGCTGGCCCCCGTGCGCTACAGCTTCCCCGCGCTGCTGCGGCCGCTGGCCCTGGAGGTGCTCGCCGAGGAGTCCCCGCAGGAGGGCCCCTCGGCCGTGGAACGGCTGTGCCGCGCCTTCCTGGCCCTGGCCAGGCACGCGGACGCGCGCATGGCGCCCGGCAGGGAACGGCTGGCGTACGAGGCCGGACCCCCGCCCGGGATCTCCCCCGAGGAGGTGGTCGGCAACGCGCCGCTGCGGTGGTTCCAGGAGGAGTGCGCGGGCCTGTCGGAGGCGGTGCGGCAGGCGCACGCGGCCGGGTTGTGGCGTCTGTGCTGCTCCTTGGCGTCGGCCGCGGCCGGCTACTACGAGGCGGGCGCCCTGTGGGACGCGTGGGAGGCGACGCACGATCTCGCGCTGGACGCGGCCCGCCGGTCCGGTGACGTCCACGCGGAGGCCGTGATCCTGCGCTCCCTCGGCGACCTGGCCTGGCAGCGCCATCGGACCGCGCTGGCGACCGAGCGGTACCGTCTCGCCCGGCAGCTGTTCCTCCGCCACGGTGACGAGGTGGCGGCGGGCCGCTGTCTGTCCGCCGAGGCGGACGCGCTCCTCGCCCTGGGGCAGGTCGCGCGGGCCGGACCCGCCTATGCGCGCGCCCTGTCGGTGAGCCGGCCGGCCGACGACGCGCGCGGCTCGGCGGAGTCGCTGCGCGGACTGGCCCTGGTGGCGCAGTGCGAGGGCCGCCACGAGGACGCCCTCGCCCGCATGGAGGAGTGCGAGAGCGCCGCGCGCTCCGCCGACGACCACCGCTGGACCGCGTACGCGTCGCGTACGGCGTCCGCCCTCCGCATCGCTCTCGCGGCGGGCGGGCCGGCCGGGGAACCCTCGGTCCCCCTCGAAGTCCGCCCCGGTGTCTGGCTCTTCCAGCCGTCAGGACCGGTCGGGCAGGCCGCGTGAGGTCCGCCCGCCCGCTGCCGTGGGGGCTGCCCGGCTACCCCGGCGCCGGGCGGGCGGGCCCCCGCTCCGCCTCGCCCACGGCCGCCAGTAGGGCGTCGACGATGCCGGGGTCCAGGGCCGTGGCCGCCGCCGGGTCCGTCGTGCGGCCGAAGCCGTCGTCGCCGACGGCGACACCGAGGGTGTAGCGGCCGGCGTACGACACGGTGCGGAAGGCCCATGCGCCGACCGTGCCGGGGGTGCCGTCGGGGCGCAGCACGTCCGTGGGGGCCCGGTCCGGGCTGAAGCCGAAGTCGGTGAAGCGGAGCAGCAGGCCGAGACCGACGGCCTTGCTGTAGGCCTCCTTCAGCGTCCAGAGGCGGAGCAGGGCGGGGTTGCGTTCCGCGAGGGGCATGGCCTCGATGCGCTCCGCCTCGTACGGGGTGCACATGTGCCGGACGAGACCGGACCCGTACAGGATCCGGTCGGCGCGCTCGGCGTCGACGCCGATGGCGCCGTCGGTGGCGAGGCCGACCAGCAGCAGGTCGTCGGTGTGGCTGAGGCTGATGTGCACACCGTCGTAGCCGCGCAGGAAGGGGCGGCCGGTGAGGCCGTAGCCGAGTTCGACGGACTCGGGCGGTACGCCGAGCGCGGCCGCGGCGGCGGACTTCAGCAGGAGGCGGGAGGCGGCGAACCGGGTTCGGACCCGCGGGTGTGTCAGCTCCTGGAAGCGCTGCCAGTCGTGGCCCAGGAGCGCGCGCAGCCCCGTGCCCGTCCCTTCCGGCCGCCAGTCGTCCTGGCGGGCGCAGAGCACGGCGGTCCCGTGCCGCGCCAGGTCAGCGCGTACCCTGCTCCAGTCCGCCGCCGAGGGGCCGGAGATCGTGATCGGCCTCCCGGGGTCCGGGGTCCGGCGACCAGGTGCCGTCATCGAAGGTCTCCATGGTGTGGTGGAGGTCGGACAGCACGTCGGCCGCGGTCGCGCCGTCGATCACCCGGTGGTCGAAGGTGAGGCCCAGTCGCATCATGGGCGCGGGCACCACGGCACCGTCGCGGACCACCGGACGGTCCACGACGCGGCCCGCGCAGAGGGTCACGGCGGTGCCGCCGGCCGAGTGGAAGCCGTCGACGGCGCGGTGGCCGAGGGAGCTCACCGAGACGGTGCCGAACACACCGGCGCGCCGGACCGGATCGCGCAGCGCGGCGGCGAAGGCGGCTCTGCCGAGCGGGACCGGGAGCCGGCCCAGCGTCCGTACGCCCTTGAACTCGGGCAGTTCGGCGGCCTGTTCGCCCCGGTAGCGGTCGACGCGTTCCTGGATCTCGCGCAGGTTGGCGGTCTCCAGGCCGGGGACGAGCGCCGAGAGCACGGTGCGCTCGCCCTCGACGGGCCGGTCCAGGGCGAGTTTGGCGGTGACGCCGTCGAAACGGACGATGCTCGGGCGGCGCAGCGCTCCGGGCCAGCCGGGCGCCATGACGGCGTTGGCCTCCGGGTGACGGTCGAGGACCCGCCCGGCGGCGTACAGCAGATAGCTGACGACCGAATAGCGCCGGCCGTTGTCGCGGGCGGCTGCGCGGTGGGCCCGGACACGGGTCATGTCGATGTCGGTGTCCAGGTGCACGGGCCGCTGGGCCGCCGCCCACTCCAGGAAGTACAGGGTGTGGCGGCGGCGCCGTACGGCGGTGGTGGTGCTCACCCGGACACCGCCAGCTCGTAGATCTCCTGGAGGCTGCGGGCCTCCAGGACCCTGCCGACCGGGATCCTGCGGCCGACGGCGGTTTCCAGGGCGGTGACGAGCTTGAGGAGGTGGAGCGAGTCCCAGTCGGGGAGTTCGTCGAGGTCGGCGGCGACCTGGCCGGGAGCGAGCGGCATGCCGGTCTCGTCGTCGACGAGCCGGACGTAGTCGTCGAGGGTGAAGCCGCCCGGGGCGGGGACGGGCGCGGTGCTGTCGGTGCTCATATCTTCTCCAGGGCGAAGCCGGCCTTGATCCATTTGCTGGACTCGACGGCGACCGCGAGGGCCCGCTCGCCGGCCGACATCCGTTCCAGCAACTTCTCGATCTGCAGGAAGGGCAGGGCGTTTCCGTTGTTGCCGGTGTCCGCGACGCACGAGACGTCCTTCGCGGTCGGCACGTCGAGTTCCTCGGTGATGCGGCGGGTCATCCGGCCGGACAGCTGGGGCGGGAGCAGGTAGTCGAGCTGGTCGGCCTCCCAGTCGAGTTCGCCGAGCATCTCCCAGAGGATCTCGGCCGCCATGACGGGCACGGACTCCTCGATGGCCTTGTAGTCCTCGGTGAGGGCCTGCCGGTCGTCGTACCGGTCGGCGAGCCCGAACCACTCGATGACCTGTCCGGGCTTGCGGCCGAGACCGGTGAAGCGGTTGAGGACGTGGCGCAGGGCGACGCGCTGTCCGCGCGGCTCGTCGGTGAGGACGGCCGCGCCGGCGCCGTCGCCGAACAGGACGTAGTTGACGAGGTCGCCGGGGGCGGCGCCGGAGACGTCACGCTGGAGGTCGAGGTGTTTGGTGCACACGTCGCCGCCGATGACGAGGCCGGTGCGGTACTGGCCGGAGGCGATCATCGACCGGGCGACGCCGAGGGCCTGTACGGCGCCGGCGCAGCCGGACTGGAGCTGGAAGGTGGGGACCTGGTCCAGGCCGAGCTGGTCGGCGACATGGTTGACGGTGGCGGGCATCAGGGTGTCGGGGGTGGCCGTGCCGAGGACGATGAACTCGATCTCGGACGGGTCGGCGCCAGGAGCGGCGAGGGCCCGCTCGGCGGCCTGCGCGCACAGGTCGGCGAGCGACCAGCGCACCTCGCCGGTGCCGAGGTCGCGGGCGAAGTGCCGCGTCCTGGTGCCGATGAAGACGTCGATCCACTCCTCGTTGATGCCGAGCACCTTGGACAGGGTGGCGTTGTCCACCGGGTCACCGGGCAGAGCGGTGCCGATGGAGGCGAGATAGCTCGTCGGAGCGGTCATGCGGTCCTCTCTTCTTCCCTGGGCGCCCGGTTCTCCCCGATGCCGCCCGCGTCCACGCCCACGCCCGCGTTCCCGGGCCCTGGCACCGTCGCGCCGAGTTCGCGGAGGAAGGCGACGAGGTCGCCGACCGAGGAGAGCCGGGGCAGCAGGTCCTGGACCGTCAGGGTGCCGATGCCGGCGAGGCGGGCCTCCAGCCGGTTCTTGAGTTCCATGATCATGACGGAGTCGAAGCCGAGATCCTCGTAGAGCCGGTCGTGCGGGCCGACGCCGGTGTAGCCGCCGACCAGCCGGACGGCGCCGAGGACGGCGTCCGCGACCGGGTCCGCCGGGCCGCCGGGCGGGTCCGGGGTGAGGAGGGACACGGGGGCGGTCCCCGGCTCCGGGTGCGGTGCGGACGCCCGTACAGCACCCGGACCCGGGGCCCGTACCGGATTCCTCGCCCAGTAGCGGTGTTCCGTGGAGAAGGCGTACGGGGGCAGCGGGTGCGCGACCCGTTCCTCGGGTGGGTACGCGGCGTCCCAGTCGGGGTCGACGCCGCCCCGGTACAGCTCGGCGAGGGCCTCGGCGAGGTCCCGGCCGGCGGACTCGGGACCGTGCACCGGCAGGACATGGGCCGGGCCCGCGCCCTCGGCGGGCCGGCCGAGGCGGCGTGCCATTCCGGAGAGCACCGGCCGGGGGCCGGTCTCCACGAGGTGGGTCGGGCCCTCGGCGAGCAGCGCGGCGGCGGCGTCCCCGAACAGCACGGTGGCGCCGATGTGTTCGGTCCAGTACGCGGCGTCCATCGCCTCGCCGTCGAGCAGCCGGCCGCGTACGGTCGAGTACAGCGGGATCTGCGGCACTCCCCCGCCGACCTCGGCGGCGATCGTCGCGAAGCGGTCCCGTACGGGCCGCATCAGCGGTGAGTGGAAGGCGTGCGAGACCTGGAGCGGGCGGGTGGTGATTCCCTCGGCCGCGAGTTCGGCGCCGATCCGTTCGAGGGCCGCCAGGTCACCGGAGAGCACCGTGGAGGTGGGGCCGTTGACCGCGCCCACACCGACCAGGGGTTCCCCCTCGATCCGCGCCCGGAGGTCTTCCCCGGCGGCCCGGACGGACAGCATGCCGCCGCCCGGGGGGAGTTCCTGCATCAGGGCGCCGCGGGCGGCGACCAGCCGGGCGGCGCCGTCCAGCGGGAGCGCCCCGGCCAGCACGGCGGCGGCGAACTCGCCGACGCTGTGGCCGAGGAGCAGACCGGGGCGGGCGCCGAGTTCCGTCAGGGTCCGGCCGAGGGCATGGCCGACGGCGAACAGCGCGGGCTGTGTCCACCGGGTGTGGTGGACCGCCTCGTCGCCGGCGAGGAGCAGGTCGCGCACGGACCGCCCGGTGTACGGGAGCAGGGCGGCGTCGGCCTCGTCGAGGAAGTGCCGGTACAGCGGCGACTGTCCGTACAGAGCGGCGGTCATACGGGGGTATTGCGAGCCCTGTCCGGTGAACAGGAACGCGATGCGGGGCCGGGCGGTGGGCCGGCCGGCGAGCCGGGCGAACAGCTCGGGGTCGGCGGCCGACTCGCGCAGCGCGGCGACGAGTTCACCGGTGTCGGTGGCGGCGGTCGCGTAGCGGTGGCGGTGGCCGGTCTTGACGCGGTTGCCGGCCCTGGCCAGCGGGCCCAGCGGGACGCGCCGCGCCGCGACCGCGTCCGCCTGGACGAGCAGGTTGCGGCGCAGCGCGTCGGCGTCCGGCGCGGTGAGGGTGAAGACGGCGGCGCCGATACCGCCCGGCGCGGCGCCGTTCACCGGTGCGGGACGGGCGGCGCGGCCGGGCGCGGACTCCAGGACGGCGTGGGCGTTGGTGCCGCCCATGCCGAAGCTGCTGAGTCCGGCGACGGTGGGGCCGGCGGGCAGCCGCAGCGGTGCCTTGAGCAGCCGGAGGCCGTGGTCGCGCAGGGCGAGCCGCTTGCTCTCCTTGGCCGCGAAGCGGCTGGCGGGGACCACCCGGTGGTGCAGGGACAGGGCGACCTTGATCAGTCCGGCGATGCCGGCGGCTCCCTCGGTGTGGCCGAGGTTGCCCTTGACCGAGCCGAGGGCCATGGGCTTGCCGGCCCGGTCGGCGTGGTGGTGGCCGAGTGCCTTGACCTCCATCATGTCGCCGAGAGCGGTGCCGGTGCCGTGGGCCTCGGTGAAGACCACGTCGGCGGGCTCGACCCCGGCCCTGCGGTAGGCGGCGCCGAGCACCTCCTGCTGGGCCCAGCGGCTGGGCGCGGTCAGCCCGTTGCTGCGGCCGTCCTGGTTGACGGCGATGCCCCGGATGACGGCGTACACGCGCTGGCCGTCGGCGATCGCGTCCCGCAGCCTGCGCAGCACGATCACGCCGACGCCCTCGCCGCGGCCGATGCCGTCCGCCTCGGCGCTGAAGGGCTTGCAGCGCCCGTCGGGGGAGGAGAGCCCGGCCTGGGTGTAGAAGATCGACAGGGCGGGGGTGAGGGCCACGTTGACACCGCCGACGAGCGCGTGGTCGCACTCCTCGGACAGCAGGGCGTTCACCGCGAGATGCGCGGCGACCAGCGAGGAGGAGCAGGCGGTGTCGACGGCGAGGCTGGGGCCCTTCAGGTCGAGGTGGTACGAGATCCGGTTGGCGGTCATGCAGTAGCCGTTGCCGGTGCCGGCCTGGGCGGTGACGTTCGGGTAGTCGGTGAGGTGCAGTTGCGCCCACTCGTTGCCCATGACGCCGACGAAGACCCCGGTCCGGGTGGCGGCGAGGTGCCGCGGAGCGATCCCGGCGTCCTCGACGGCCCGCCACGCGGACTGCAGCAGCAGCCGCTGCTGGGGGTCCATGGCGGCCGCCTCGCGCGGCGAGATGGTGAAGAACTCGTTGTCGAAGGCGTCCGGGTCGGCGATGAAGCCGCCCTCGGTGGTGTTGGTGTGTCCTTCCTCCCCGGCTTCGGAGTGGAACTCCTTGGCATCCCACCGCTGCCGGGGCACCTGCCCCACCCCGTCCGCGCCGCGCATCAGCAGGTCCCAGTAGGCGCCGGTGTCGGGCGCGCCCGGGAATCTGCAGTCGATGCCGACGATGGCCACGGGCTCCATCAAGCGCCGCCGCTCTTCGCGGTCTCCGCGCTCTCCGCGGTCGCCGTGGTCTCCGCGCTCTCTGTGGCGATCTCCTCCATGAGGTGGCCGGCGAGGGCGTGGACGGTCGGGTAGTCCCAGGCGACCGTCGGCTCCACCATGAGGTCGAAGTCGTCCTCGATGTCTCCGCACAGGCTGAGGGCGGCGACGGAGTCGAGGCCGTACTCCGCGAGGGGCACGTCCGGGTCGATCTCGTCGGGCCGCCGCTTGAGGTAGAGGGCGATGCGCTCGGCCAGCCACGTGGTCAGAGACTCGGTGGTGTGTCCGGTGGTCGGAACGGGCATGGTGGACTCCTCGGCGGGGATGAGCGGTTCTCGCCTGCTGTCGTGATGGTGTGCTGTTGTGCTGCCGTGCTGCCGTGCTGTCTGGCGACCGCCGCCGCGGGCGGGGGGGGATCCGCGGCGGCCGTGCGGGAATCCGTCAGCCGGTGAGCGGGGTGTCGTACAGGTCGTAGCCGCTGCGCGCGTGGAACCTGCGCAGGACCTCCTCGTGCATCCGGGCGTCCACGGACGCCGGGAGTTCGGCGGGCCGCCGGCCGAGCCGCCGGAGGAGCCGGTGCAGTACGGCGGCGAGCCAGGCGGGGTCGGCGAGAAACGCGTCGCCGCCGTCGCGGGCCGCCTGCTGCCGGACACCGATCGCCGAGGCGGCCGCGAGCAGGACGGCGTACCGGTCGGCGAGGGCGAAGGCGGCGGGGCGGGCGAGCGCCGTACGGTCCTCGGGGGCGAGCGCGCGGCCCGCCTCCTGGACCTGCCGCAGCTCGTCCACCAGTTGGAGCGTGAGCTGGTGGACGGCCCGCTCCTCGGGTGCCGCGCCGGGCGGGGTGTCCGCGGCCGCGACGAGCGTGGCGCTGAGCCCGTCCCGTCCGCTCGCCAGGGTGAGCCGGTCGTAGGGGATGTCCGGCAGGTCCGCGCGCGGCCGGAAGAGTGCGGCGGGGGCCGGCTGATCGCTGAACCAGGAGCGCCGGGCGAGCCGGGACAGCTGGGGGATGATCGTGGCCTGGCAGGCCGCGGAGCCGGCGTGGCCGAGGCTGAGCACCGGCAGGTCACGGAGGTGCTTCTGGAAGATTCCGTACTCCCCGTCACGGACGTAGAAGCGGGCCCCGAGCACGATCGAGAGCTCGCGCATCGCGTCGGTGAGCAGCTTCGGGACGAGGTACTTGGTGGCGGCGGCGAGGACACTGGTCTGCTCGGGGAGCAGGTGCACCGCCCGGGTCGCGGCCAGGGAGAGGCTGTCGCAGGTCAGGAGATCGGTGAAGGCTCCGGACAGGGTGGTCCTGGCGTGCGGGATCTCCATGACGGACGTGCGGTAGAGGCGTCGGCCCAGCGCGAAGCGCACCACGGTCCGCAGGGCCGTGTCGACGGTGCCGACCGCCATGCCGGGGAGCGCGGCCCTGGTGATCTGGAAGGCGCGCAGGGCGGTCTCGACCCCCTTTCCGGTCTCGCCGACGAGGGCCGAGGCGGGCACGGGTGTGTCGTCGAACCGGAGTCCGGACAGATGGCAGCCGCGCACGCCGACGCTGTCGTAGCGGGGCAGTACCCGCCAGGTGTCCGGGTCGAGCCCGTCGCGCTCGACGAGGAGGACGGAGTGGCTGCGGCTGCCGGGCGCGGGGCTGGTGCGGCTGAACAGGACCCAGGCGTCGGCGCGGCCGGCGTTGTTGATGACCTGTTTGGCGCCGTTCAGCAGGTAGCCGCCGCCCGCCGCGGGGCGGGCCTCGAACTCGTTGCGCACGAAGTCGTTGCCGTGCGCGAGTTCGTGGTACGCGACCGAGATCCTGCCGCCGCCGGTGAGGATCCGGGCGAGGCGTGCGCGCTGTGCGGCGTCCCCGGCGGCCCAGATGTTCACGGCGGCCATGAAGGAGGTGACACCGTAGCCGAGGCCGAGGGAGACATCGCGGCGGAACACCTGCCGCATGACACGGACCAGGGTGTCGAGCCGCTCCAGCCCGCCGCCCTCGGCGCGCGGCACGAAGTCGGCGCCGAGCCTCAGTTCGCCGAGGGCCCGCTCGCCGGCCCCGGAGAGTTCACCGGCCTCGTCCGCCTCGATCAGCCGGGCGTAGGACAGTTCGTTGCCCTCGTCGGTGGGGTCGCCCAGCCGCCGGTCCACCTCGGCCACGCGGGCCGCGGCCCGCGCCTCCTGTCCCGGTGCCCCGTGGCCGTCCCGTACCGCCCCGGTCGCCGGGTGCGCGTCCTGGGGCTCCGTGCCGATCAGCATGACGTCCTCTCCGTCGCGCTCTCCGTCGCGCTCTCCGACTCGCTCTCCGTCTCGCCGTCGGCCGCGGCGGGCATCGCGGGCCGCCGCTCGGGGCCCCGCTGCGGCAGCAGCGAGAACAGCCGGCCCGAGGAGCGGGCCGCCCGCAGGGCGCCGAGCAGTTCTTCGTTCGTCTCCGGGCCGGCCGTCGCCGGTTCACCGAGGCGGACCAGCAGCCGGTCGAGGGCGGCGTGCAGCCACAGGCCGTCGCGCCACAGCGCCCCCGTGCCGGGGTCGTCACGGACGTGGCCGGCGCTCCGCGTCCACAGGCCGATGCAGGCCGCTCCCGCCCAGCACAAGGCGTAGCGGCGCGCGACCTCGAAGGCGGCGGCCGGGACCTCGGTGAGCACGCCCTGGTACTCCGCCATCTCGGCGTGCACCGCGGTGGTGACGGCGAGCAGCCGCCGCGCGGCCCCGGCCACCGGGGCGAGCGCGGGGTCCGCTCCCGCCCGCCGGGTGATCTCGTCGACGGAGGCGGCGAGCCCCGCCATGAGGCCGCTGCCGTGCCGGGCGACCAGCGACAGCTTCGCGGGGTCCAGGGGCGGCAGCGGTGCGGCGAGGTCGCAGGCGGCGTCGCCGCCCGCCGTGTCGCCGGTACCGCGCCGGAAGCCGCGGACCAGTGGACGGAACTGGTTGACCAGGGAGTTGAGGTTGACGAGGGTGTTGCCGTCGAAGAGTCCGACGATGCGGTGGTCGCGCTCGACCTTCTGGAAGCGGCCGTCGGCGTGCACGTCCTTGAGGAAGGCGCGGGCGCCGAGCAGCCCGGTCAGGTCGGCGAGGACCTGGTCGGTGCCGGTGGGCAGCAGGTACTTGACGACGGCCGAGGTGACGGCGAGCTCCGCGGTCTGGGTCTGTACGGCGCGGGCGGCGACCAGGGCGACCGCCTCGTGCAGCAGTACGTCGGCGGCGGCACCGGCCAGCACGTGTCCGGCCTGCGGAAGGTCGATCAGCCGGCGGCCGTACAGCTCGCGCTCCTCGGCGAAGTCCAGACCGAGCCGCAGCCCGTGGTCTCCGGCGCCGAGCGACAGGGCCGCGCACATGGTGCGGGTGAGCTGGAGCGCCTTCAGTACGATCTCCAGCCCGGCGCCCTCCGCGCCGACGAGGGCGCCGCGCGGCACCCGGGCGCCGTCGAAGGCGATGCCGGAGATGTCGGCGCCGCGGATGCCGTGGGTGGGGATCTTCGGGAGGTGGCGGTAGGTGGTCCCGTCGAGTTCGCGCTTGTCCACGAGGAGGACGCTGAAGCCGCGCGGACCCCCGTCCGGGCGGGTGCGGGTCAGCAGCGACAGCACCGATCCCCGGGTGGCGTTGTTGATCAGCCACTTCTCGCCGCTGACCACCCAGTGATCCCGGGTGTCCGCCGCGTTGTCGTCGGTGTCCGCCGCGCTCTCGTCGGTGCGTACGTCGTTGGCCAGCAGGTCGCTGCCGTGGGCGCGTTCGGTGAGCCCGAGGGCGACCGGGACCCCGGCCATGATGTCGGCGCCGAGCCGGGCGCCCTGCTCCGGTGCGCCCGCCACCCATACGCAGACCCCGCCGAGGTAGGTCTTGCCGTGGCCGATGGCGCAGGTCAGATCGCGGCGGGCGACGGTGCGGACGAGCTGGAGCACCTGCTCGTAGTCGCGCAGCCTGCCGCCGTACGCGACCGGTACGTACTCGGCGGGCAGGCCCCACTCCTGGAAGCGGTGGCAGATGTCGGCGGGGAACTCCTCCTTGTCGTCGAGTTCCGCGCACCGCGCGTAGGAGAAGACCTCGCCGGGGTCGTCGGGGTCGCCGAGGAAGCGGTCGAACTCCTCCGCGAGCCGGTAGGGCGGGTGTTCCACGTCAGACCACCGGTTCCAGGGACTCGGCGGCATCGCCGGCTTCGGTGGCGTCGGTGGCTCCGCCGGTGGCGATCAGTTCGCGGACGGCCGGCTCCAGGATCTCGTACAGCGCGGTGATCCCGCCCTCCAGGAACAGCTTGCGCATCAGGGTGCGCTGGATCTTGCCGCTGGTGGTCTTGCGGATGGTTCCGGGGCGTACGAGCAGGATGTTGCCGACCGGGACGCTGAACTCCCTGCCGATGAGGCTCTGGACGCCCGAGGCGACGGTGTGCAGGTCGGTGGAGACACTGCCGGGGCGGACCTCCTGGACGGCCACCAGGTGCTCACGGTCGGTCTCGACGGCGAAGACGGCGCCCGCACCGGCGCCGAGGGCCTTGTCCGTGGACTGGACGGCGCGTTCGACGTCCTGCGGGTAGAGGTTGCGGCCCGCCAGGATGACCAGTTCCTTCAGCCGGCCGGTGACATACAGCTCTCCGTCGTGGAGTGCGCCGAGGTCGCCGGTGCGCAGCCAGCCGCCGTCCTCCTCACCCGTGCCGGAGATCGCCGCGTCGAATATCTCCTTGTTGGTCTCCGGCCGCTTCCAGTAGCCGGAGGCGACGCTGTCGCCCTTGAGCCAGATCTCGCCGACCTGTCCGCCGGGCTTCTCGACGCGGCTCTCCGGGTCGACGACGCGGACCTCGAAGTCCCGCGCGACCCCGCTGCTGACGAGGGAGCGGGTGGCGGCGTCCGCGCGCGGGCCGGCCAGTTCGCCGCGCTCCAGGGCCTCCGCGTCGACATCGATCACGCGGGCGGCGGCGGTCCGCGGGATGCCGGTGACCAGCAGGGTCGTCTCGGCCATGCCGTAGCAGGGGAACATGGCCTCGGGGCGGAATCCCGCGGGCGCGAAGCGCTCGGTGAAGGCCCGGACCGTCTCGGCCCTGACCGGTTCCGCGCCGTTGCAGGCGGTGGTCCAGGAGGACAGGTCGAGCGTCTCCAGCTGTGCGTCGGTGACCCTGCGCACGCACAGGTCGTACGCGAAGTTGGGGCCGCCGCCCGTCGTCATTCCGTAGTCGCCGATCATCTTCAGCCAGCGGTAGGGGCGCTTGAGGAAGGTGAAGGGTGCCATCAGGACACCCTGGGCGCCGAGGTAGAGCGGGTGCAGGATGTGCCCGATCAGGCCCATGTCGTGGTAGAAGGGCAGCCAGCCGCCGCACACGCTCTCCGGGCCGGTGCCGATCGACCGCTGGATCGCCGCCTCGTTGGCGAGCAGGTTACGGTGCGAGACCACGACGCCCTTGGGGTCGCTGGTCGAGCCCGAGGTGTACTGCAGGAACGCCAGGCTCTCCGGGGTGAGGGAGGGCGCGTGCCAGGCGGCCGCGTCGCCCTCGGCGGGATCGTCGGTGGCCAGGCAGGCCACATCGGTGAAGCCCTCCGCGGCCAGCCAGGCGGAGATCGCGGGAGCGTTGGCCGAGTCGGTGAGCACGGCGCACGCCTCGGCGTCGCGCAGGATGCCGGAGATCCGGGCGAAGTGCTGGCCCTGTTCGGTGGGCAGCGGCCCGGGCACGGCCACGGCACCGGCGTACAGGCAGGCGGTGAACGCCTTGATGAAGTCCAGGCCCGCCGGATAGAGCAGCAGGACCTGGCGGTTCGCGGCCTTACGCTCCTGGAGCCAGGAGGCGATCCGGCGCGCCTCGTGGCCGAGTCCGGCGGAGGTGAGGTGCTGCGGCACCGAGCCGCGGGCGTCGTCGGGCAGGAAGACGAAGGCATCCGCGTCGTCGCGGGCTTCGGTGCGTTCCAGAACCAGTTCCGTGAAGGTTCGGAAGTTCGTCAACGTCTTTCTCCGACCTCTCCGAGTTCCGCTGGCGTGGCGCCGGCACGGGTTGCTCTGACATCACCATCGTTGTCCGGGGCGCTAAGGAAACGCTTGTGCGTTTCCCGGCACCCGGTGTCCGGCACACCCGGCCTCCGGCACCCGGTGTCCGGCACCCGGTGCGGGGCCCAGGTCATCCGGTGCCGCCGCGGATGGCCGCGTCGAGGGTCACATGCCCGGGCGCCTCGGGCAGTCGGGTGAGCGGGTGCCTGAACTCGACCGTGCCGTCAGCCGATTCGGCGGCCGGCTCGAAGCCGAGCGAGGGGTAGAAGCCGCGCATCTTGTGGTTCTTGGCGGTGGGCCGGTAGCTCGCGCGTACCTCGGCCGCGCCCGACTCCACGGCGTGCTCCAGCAGCGCGGCGATGGCGGCCTGCTCGATGCCGCGGGCGAAGACCCGGCAGCTGAGCAGCATGTTGTCGATGCGCAGGGCCTCGTCCTCCCGGTGCGCGAAGAGGGCGCCGACGACCCCGTTGTCGCCGAAGCGGTCGCGGGAACGTACGGCCAGCACCAGGTGGTCCGGTGAGTCGAGCCGTTCGCGGACGTCGGGTATCTGGAGCCGGCGGGTGGTGAGGTTGAACTGGTTGGTGCGCAGGGTGATCTGGGCGACCCGGGCCACTTCGTGGTCGCGTACCGGGGTGATCTCGACGGACACGTCGAGGGCGCGCAGGTACTCCTCCATCGAGCCGCTGGCCCCCCGGAGGTCCCGCCGCTCCGCCTCCTGACGGTACTGGACGGCGCGGCCCCGGTCCTCGGTGGTCAGTTCCCGTACGTCGAACCAGCCGTCGGCGAGCAGCCGGTCGATGTGCAGCGCCGGTTCCTCGTCGAGGGCGATCACGGCGACCCCGGGAAGCGAGGCGGCGACGAGGCCGCGCTCGAAGGGCGAGTCGTCGGCGAAGACGAAGCTGTCGGTACCGAGATTGAGCCGGTCCGCGATGTCGCGGATGTTGCCGTCCTTGGGCTCCCAGTCGGCGCTGATCCGGACGAAGTCGGCCTCGCGCAGGATCATGTCGGGGTGGTCGCGGAGCACGTCCAGCACCGGCTCCCGGTCGTTCTTGCTGCACACCGCGAGCAGGACGCCCTGGCCGCCGATCTGCTTGGCCACCCGCTGGAACCGGCCGAAGGCCTCGCCGCGGTAGGTGGTGGCGGCGGCGATGCCGTCGGGTCCGTCGTCGCCGAGGACGCCGTCCCAGAGGGTGTGGTCGAGGTCGAGGACGAGGACCTTCTTGGCGCCGCCGCGCAGCGTCCGCAGCAGATGGCCCGCCTGACGCGCGTACCTGGCGAGCACCTCCTCCCCCAGGTGCACCTTGGCGTAGGCGGCGAGCCGGGGGTCGCGGACCGGTCCGCCCTCGGCGATCAGCGGATCCAGGTCGACGACGTGCAGCCGCGGGTGCGCGGCGGCGAGCCGCAGCAGACCCACGTTGAACTCCCGCCAGATGATGGAGAGTTCGGTGCGGGACCGGTGGTCGACCAGTTGCTGTGTGTGCTGGGACAGCAGCGGCAGGGTGTTGAGTACGAGCGTCCCGGTGCCGTGCTCGTCGTAGCGGGCGGCGAGCCCGTCGAGGAGGTCGAGCTTCCCGGCGACGGCCCTGGCGACGTCCTCCGTCCCCCAGGGCAGCGGCAGTTCGTCGAAGACGATCTGGGCGTCGAGAAGGCACAGGGCGAGTTCGGTGCCGGGGGCGTACAGGTCGCTGCCGGTGTCCTGGAGGTCGCGCAGCCACGCGTCGTGGTCGCCGACGCGTACGCGCAGCGGGATGCCGTGGCGGGCGAGTTCCGCGTGGAGCGGCGCGGTCAGCCCGTCGAGGGTGCCGTGTCCCGTGACGGCGACGGTGGCGGGTACGACGCCGGGGTGACGCTCCGCGATGTCCTCGGGAGCGACCTTGGCGAGCAGCCGGCCCGCGCGGGACAGCCGGGCGAACCCGTCGTCCCGCTGGGCGAGTTCGGCGAGCAGTGCGGGCACCGCCGGGTACTCGGCGGCGAGCCGCCGCTCACCGTACAGCGCGCGCAGTCGGTCGAGGAGGCCGGCGGGGCCGGTGCGCTCGGGATCGGACGTCGTCACTGCTGTGCTCACGGTCGGTGCGCCTCTCTGCGGGGGCGGGCGGGCGCTTGGGAGCTTGCGCCCGGACCCTAAAGACGGGCTTGCGCGCGGGGGCGCGCCTGCCCGTGTGGCCCGCGCGCCGACTGCCGCGGGGACCGCGCCCCGATCCTGGCGGGACCCCCCGCAAGAGGTGCTTTAGGCCGGCTGCGGACCATCGGTCGATGACGACTCCTTACTGTCCTTCTGAAAGGCAGCCTGACGATGACAACTGAGCTGACCGCGGACGTGTGTGTGGTCGGAGGAGGCCCGGCGGGACTCACGCTGGCCGTCGAGCTCGCCAAGCGTTCGGTCTCGGTGGTGGTCCTGGAACAGAGCGGTCACTTCGACCGGTCGTTCCGGGGCGAGTCGGTCTCTCCGGACTCGGTGTGGCTGCTCGACGGGCTGGGTGTCCTCGGCCGCCTGGACGGCGCCTACCGGCAGATGCACGGCATGGAGATCGTCGACTCCGGCAGCACGGTGCTGCGCGCCGACTTCCGCCGCTTCCCGTACCCGCACCCCTACCCCGTGGAGATGCCCCAGCCGGCGCTGCTGTCGGCCCTGGCGGGCCTCGGGCAGGAGGAGCACCCGGAGCACTTCACCCTGGTGCGCCGGGCGACCGCCACCCGTCTGCTGCGCGCGGGCGGCGAGAGCGGTCCGGTCACGGGGGTGGTGGCCCGCACCCCGGAGGGGGAGCTGACCGTACGCGCGGCGCTCACCGTCGCGGCGGACGGCCGGTTCAGCAAGGTCCGTGAGATGTCGGGCCTGCCGTACACGAAGCTGCCGCTGGACCGTGACGTGGTGTGGCTGAAGCTGCCGTTCCCGTCCGAGTGGGACGACCGTACGTATCGCATCCGGATCCGCGGCGACCAGCACGGGCTGTTCATCCCGACCCACCCGGACAGTGTGCGCGTCGGTTTCAACATCCCCAAGGGCGGGCTGAGGGAGCTGCGCGCCCAGGGTCTGCCCGCGTTGTACGAGCGGCTGGACCGGCTCGCTCCCGAGCTGGCCGACGCGGTGCGCGGTGGGATCCGCTCCTGGTCCGACACCTCGATGCTGGACATCTTCACCACGACGGTGCCGCGCTGGTCCATGCCGGGCCTGGTCCTGATCGGCGACGCGGCACACACGCTGACGCCGATCCTCGGGCAGGGCGTCAATCACGCGATCATCGACGCGGTGACGCTGGCGCCGCTGGTGCGCGACGCCCTCTACACCCTCGACACTGATGGGGACGAGGCGGCGCTGGCACGGGCGGGTGCCGAGTTCCAGCGGCAGCGGGAGGAGTCGGTCTCGCGGTCGCGCGGTCTGCAGCTGCGGCAGGAGCGGCTGTTCGCCCTGCACGGCGTCGGCGGTGTCGGCCGCCGCTCGCTGTACCGGGTGGTCGACCGGAGCCAGAAGCTGAAGGAACGGGTGCTGGCCGGCGCGTACTTCCAGCTGCAGAAGCCCGGGCCGCATGCCGTGGCGGCGCAGTCCTCCGCCACCCGGGTGTGACGGGTGTGTCCGTGGACCCGGTGCGGGTCGGCGGACGGCACGCAGAGGCCCCGGCCCGCACGTTCCCGTGC
>NZ_JBHYZP010000015.1:106180-185164 GCF_042752355.1 Streptomyces sp. NPDC059255 | reverse complement strand
TCACCCCTGACCGCGGGAAGGCTCCGCCGGACCGAGACGTCCGCGGCCGAGATCGCCGACTTCGCCCGCGCCCTGTCCCCGGTGTCCGTCGCGTAAGAGACGATCAGCGGCAGCGTCGAGCGGTGCGCGTCGTCGTACTTGTCCCTGATCAGCCCCGTCACATTGAACAGCCGCCGGTCCAGCCTGCCCTCGGCCACCAGCTTCGCCGCGTCGGACGGTATGACGTACGTGGCGTCACCGACCCGCCGGACGGATATCCGGACGCCCTCGCGCCCCTCCGCGGGCTCGACACGGGACACCCGCCCCTTCGCGTCCACGTGCACCCGGTCCCCGGTGATGAGGGTGACCACGGGTCTTTCACCTCGCACCGGCGGCGTTCTCGGTCCCTGGACCGTGTCCGTCTCCCCCGCGCCGACGGCGGACGCCGTACCCGAAGCGGCCCCGGACGTGAGCCCTGCCGTCAGCACCGCGGCCACCACGGCCGCACCGGCTCGTCGTCTGCTGTTCCTGCGCAACTCTTCCCCACCCCTGAGACATGTGATCGAACATCACTTCCGGACCGGTCGGGCGCACGCGGCACGACCGGTCGCCGTACCCGGCGGCGAACCGGTCGCCGTACCCGGCGCGAACCGGACGACCGGGCGCCGCACCTCGGTCAGGCGCCACTCGTACCGACGCTGCCGGCGTCCGCGTCACCCTGCGATCTGCCGGCGAACCAGCGGTACAGCGCCCCGAGCGCGACCGCCTGGACGACGGCCCCGAAGACGACACCGAACCAGGCCATCGGGCCGGAGACCGTCGTGAAGAGCAGCGAGGTCGGAGCCGTGACGAAGAACAGCCACACCCCGGCGAAACTGGCGTCCGCGTGCTCGATGAACAGGGTGTCCACGGCGATCCAGAGCCCGACGGCGCCGACCAGCGCCAGATAGGCCAGGGCCGCCGGGTTCAGCAGGTAGTGGCGGAACATCTCGGGGAGGGAACGCCGCGCGGGGGCCATCTTGAACTCCTTGAAACCGTAGTGGTGTTGGCTTCAACAATCGCGGTACGGAGCGGCTGCCACCTGAGTACTCCTACTCACCTTCGCCTGCGCGATCCGACGTGTCCCTCCGCGCCCACGAGCAGCGGTCACCGCCCACGCGGCCACCCGCTCGAACACGGCATCGGGCGGCTGACACGCACCGGTGCCGTACGACCCGGCGCGGCGCGGCGTGCCCGTACGGGGTGCGCGGCGTCCCTAGGATCCGCACGTGACAAATCCCCTTTTCCTACGCCTTCGGTCGCATCGTGCCGTGGCGCTCGCCGCCCTCGCGGCCACCACCGCGCTCCTCGGATTCCAGGCGGCACCCCCCACCCACGCGGGCGCCCCCGACCGCGTCCCCGTCCAACTGCTCGCCCTCAACGACCTGCACGGCAATCTCGAACCCGTCGACGGCGCCGCCGGCCGTATCACCCACCGGGGCACGCCCGTTCAGGCGGGCGGCCTGGCGCAGATGGCCACGCTGATGGACGAGGCCCGCGCGGGCCGTACGAACAGCCTGACCGTCGCGGCGGGCGACATGATCGGCGGCAGCCCGCTGCTGTCGGCGATCTTCCACGACGAGCCGACGGTCGCCGCGCTCGACGAACTCACGCTCACCGCCTCCTCGGTCGGGAACCACGAGTTCGACGAGGGCCCGCAGGAGCTGCGGCGCATCATCGACGGCGGCTGCCATCCGCAGGACGGGTGCGCCCCGGACGCCCCGTACGCCGGGGCCGGATTCACCTATCTCGGTGGCAATGTGACCGCGCGGGGCGCCAGCACCCCGCTGTTCCCTCCCTATACGGTCAGGACCCTGCCCACCGGGCAGAAGATCGGTTTCATCGGTGTGGTGACCAAGAACGCGCCGAGCGTCATCAACGCGTCGATGATCCGCGACGTGGAGTTCCACGACGAACTCCCGGTCATCGAGAAGTACTCGAAGGAACTCACCAAGCGGGGCGTCAAGGCGCAGGTGCTGCTGATCCACGAGGGTGAGACCGTCAACGGCGTGGCGGGCGCGAAGTGTGACGAGGGCGGTCCCGGCGCGCGGCTCGAAGGCCGGATCAAGGAGATCTCCCAGAAGGCCCCCACCGCCGTCGATCTGGTGATCAGCGGCCACTCGCACGACTCGTACGAGTGCGTCGTCCTCGACCCGGCGAACAAGCGCCGGTCGGTCACCCAGGCGGACTCCTTCGGCCGGTCCTTCACCGACCTGCGTTTCGAGCTGAACGGCCAGGGCGACATCCTGCGCAGTACGGTGAAGGCCCAGCACCGGCCCGTCCCCGTCACCACCGCCCAGCAGCCGGCGATGGCGAAGCTCGTCGACACCTGGCGCGGCCGCTCCGAGGAGCAGGCCAACCGGGTCATCGGCCATATCGCCGGAGACATGCCCGGCCGTGGCGCCACCGTTCCCGAGACCCCGCTCGGCAGCCTCATCACCGACGCCCAGGTCGCGGCGGCCCGCGGGTACGGCGCCGACTTCGCGCTGACCAACCCGGGCAGCATGCGGGCCGACCTCATCCACAAGGCCGGCGGGGCGGTCACCTACGCCGACGCCTACCGTGTGCAGCCCTTCGCCAATGCCCTGTGGGTGCTGCCCATCACCGGGGAGCAGTTGGTCACCGCGCTCAGGCAGCAGCTCAGCGGCGGCAACGAGGTCAAGACGGTCTTCCTGCAGCTGTCGAAGGAGCTCAGCTACTCCGTCGACATGAGCAGAACCGGAGCCGACCGCGTGCTCACCGACACGATCCGGCTGAACGGACAGCCCCTGGACCGCGCGGCCACGTACAAGGTCGTGCTCAACGACTTCCTCGCCAACGGCGGGAACAACTTCGGCGTCTTCGCCGAGATCCCCACCCGCGAGGGCGGCGACATCACCGACCTCGACGCGCTCGTCTCCTACCTCACGGACACCACCTCCGCCGACAACCCCGCCCCGGTACCGGCGCCGGGCAGGATCACCTTCGTCACGCGGTAGAGCCGCCTCTCCCGGCGCGACTCGGGCACGGCGACCGGTACGGCTGAAGGGCGGCGGAGCTTCTCCGTCGCCCTTTCGTGTCACCGAGGTGTAGCGGGCCTACGGGCGTACGGGCGTACGGGGCGCTCACGCTTCCGGCGCTGAGCCGTTCGGCCCTGCGCCGGCGAGCGTGAGCGCCCGTGCCGTAACGAGAATCGAGACGTGACCACGCCGGACGGACCGGAGCGCTCCGCAGACGAGCGCCGAGACCCGGCGCGGACAGGCGGCCTGTTCGGGCGCCCTGCGTCACGCAGAGACCTCACCGCACACACCAGGAGGTGGGCGCCGTGCCCAGTGGATCGAACGCCAAGCGTGAACGGCAGTACGAGCACATCAAGGACAGCGCCGAGGGCCCGACGAGGGACCAGCTCTACAGCGAGGCCCGCCGGCGCGACATCAAGGGCCGCTCGACCATGACCAAGGCCCAGCTAAGCAAGGCACTCGGCCGCTGACAGCCTCCCACGGCAGCCGCGTCAGCCCGCCGGGGTGCCGGCGATCCGAGTGACGAGGAAGTCGAGCCGTTCCTCCTGGCCGCCCGGGGGGATACGGCGACTGTCGGACAGGACAGCCATGCCGTGCACCGCGCTCCAGGTGACCTCGGCGAACAGTTCGCGGCGCTCGTCGTCCGGGCGGAAGCAGCCGACGAACTCGCCGAAAGCGGCCCGTAGCGGCGGCGGTGTCTCGGCGCTCGCGAACTTCAGGTCGGTGGGCAGGACGAACATGGCCTGATACAGGGCGGGCCGCTCGGTCGCGAAATCCAGATAGGCACGGCAGACGGCGCGCAGAGCCTGCTCCGGCTCGGGGGCGGCCTGCCGCGCGCGGCGCAGGTGGGCCGCGAGTTCACCGAAGCCGTCCATGGCGACGGCGCTCACGATGGCGTCCTTGCCGTGGAAGTGGCTGTACAGCACCGGCTGGCTGTACTCGACGCGTTCGGCCAGCCGCCGCGTCGTCACCGCCTCCCAGCCTTCGGCCTCCGCGAGTTCGCGCGCGGCTGTGACGATCAGCTGATGACGGTGGGCGCGGTCACGCTCGCGGCGCTCGTTGATGGCGGACATGGCGACATTCTAGCAACGCTAGACATCCTGCAGAGGCTAGAGCTATCGTCGCTACTACTGCTAGCGCCGCTAGTAATCGTGGCGCTGCCACCGAGAGGGGAAGCAACCCATGCTCACCAACGTCGCCACCGTGCTCGCCGGACTGATCGGCGCGGGCATCATCTTCATCGGCGTGCGCGCCTTCTGGACGCCGCAGGCCGCGGTGGGCTTCGGCATCCCCGACACGCCGACGGAGGACCGGAACTTCCAGGCCTGGCTGACCGTCAAGGCCGTGCGCGACATAGCCTCGGGCCTCTTCGTCTTCATCCTGCTGGCCGGAGCGACACCCCACCTGCTGGGCTGGTTCATGCTGGCCGCCACCGGCATACCCGTCGGCGACGCGCTGATCGTGCTGCGCAGCAACGGGCCCAAGGCGGCCGCCTACGGCATCCACGGGGCCACCGCCGTGGTGATGCTGGCCGTCAGCGTGCTCCTGCTCGTCGCGTGACCGCTTGTCCCACCGGCGGGGCAGCCCGGCGATCAGACCGGGACCTCGCCGGCCGGCGCGGGCACCGCGCGGGGACGCAGGACCATGAGCGAGCCTTCCAAGGCCGCCACCATGGCAAAGGGAAACCGGTCGGCCTCAAGACAGAGCGCGACGTCATCAGGATGGACCCCTTGGCGCACCCCCTCCGCCAGTTCGGCGGCGGCGCGCGACCCGGCGGCGCGGCGGAGGAACCCACCGGCATCCGTCCTGGCCTCGGTGACCCGCCGGGCGATGTACTCGGCACACGCCAGATCTTCGTCGGCCCGCCCGTCGTCGCCGGTGACCACGAACGTGACGCTGTCACTCCTGCGCGTCCGCAGGAGCCGAGCCGTTGCCTCCGCCACCACGAAGCCGGCACACAGCACCAGTGACGCGTCCTTGACCGCGAGGGCGCCGACCGTCCCCGCCGTGGTCTTCTGCACCACGGTCCGGCCACCGAGGTCGACGGAGCGCAGCAGGCCCGGCGAGTTGACGGCATCGAACCCGGGCGCGGCCGGACCGTCCTTGAGCGCCACCCAGTCCGGGTGGCGAGCCTTGAGCGCCAGGGCTTCGTCCAGCGACCCGGCAAGAACGATCTTCTCCGCCCCCCGGTCGAAGGCCCAGGCCGCCACGGTGAAAGCACGCATGACGTCGACCACGACCGCGACGGACGGGGCGGACGGGGCTTCGGCCAGGTCGGGGATACCGACGAAACGAGGGTCCATTCCGGTCATGATCGCGCATGCCCGGCAGGCTGCCGCACGCGAGTCCGGTGCTCCAGGCCGCATGGGGGTGAACCGATGGTTTCGCGCGGTTGAACCTTCGTGGCCGAAGCGCAGTTGGGCGCCTGCGGCGGAACGCGTGCGGCGGCCGGGCTGATCTCCTTGGCCGAAGCAGTCAGTCACCCGAGGAGTCGCCCGGTGTCGAGCATCACGTCCGCCGCTCTGCCTACCGTCCCCGAGAGCGGCGGATCCGCACCGCCGAAGGGGCACGCCCCGCGGCTCGACATCCAGGGGCTGCGGGCCGTGGCCGTCGGGCTCGTGGTGCTTTCCCACGCCGGTGTGTCCCAGGTCAGCGGCGGTTACGTCGGGGTCGACGTCTTCTTCGTGATCTCCGGCTTCCTCATCACGTCGCTGCTGCTGCGCGAACTCGCCACCACCGGCCGGATCTCGGTGCGTTCCTTCTACGCCCGCCGGGCGCTGCGGCTGCTTCCCGTCTCGTCCCTGGTCATCGCCGTCACGCTGGTCGGGTCCTGGCTGTTCCTGTCGACGGCGCGGCTCGCCGAGTACGCGGGCGACGCCCTCGCCGGCGCGCTGTACCTGGTCAACTTCCGGCTGGCGGCGGCCGGTACGGACTATCTCGCCCAGAACAGCCCTCCGTCGCCGTTCCAGCACTTCTGGTCGCTCGCCGTGGAGGAGCAGTTCTACCTGGTGTGGCCGCTGGTCCTGCTGCTCACCTGGCGGGTCGCCCGCGGTCGGCGCCGGCTGGTCGCGGTGCCGCTCGGGGTTCTGTGCCTGGGGTCCTTCGCGGCGGGCGTCCTCGTGACAAACTCCTCGGCGCCCTGGGCGTACTTCGGCTCCCTCACCCGGGCCTGGGAGCTGGGCGCCGGCGCGCTCCTGGCGCTGGGCAGCAGGCGGCTGGAACGGCTGCCCGCCGCCGTCGCGGCCCCGCTGACCTGGCTCGGCCTGGCCTGCGTCACCCTGGCGGCGCTTCGGTACGACGACACGACGCCCTTCCCCGGCTACCACGCCCTCCTGCCGGTCGCCGGTACCGCGCTCGTCCTGGCCGGCGGCTGCGCGCCCGCCCCGCACGGCGCGGGACGGCTGCTGGGGCGGCGACCGCTGGTGTGGCTCGGCGGACTCTCGTACGGCTGGTACCTGTGGCACTGGCCGCTGCTGGTCATAGCCCCGGCGGCGCTGGGCCGCGCCGACGGCACGGCCGGCGTGCCGCTCGCGCTCGGGCTGTCCGCGGCGGCGCTGGGCCTGGCGTGGCTGACCCTGCGCCTCGTCGAGAACCCGGTCCGCTTCCACCGGGCCTTCCGCAGGCGCCCTCGCCGCGCCCTGGTTCTCGGTACCGCGCTGACGGCCGGTGCCTCGGCGCTGTCCCTGACGGCGACCGCGGTCCCGCCGACGATCGAGGTCGGCGACCCGGCGCCCGCGCTGGCGCGGACCCTCTCCGACGCACCGGCCCCGCGGGCACGTCTCACCGAACTCCTGGCGTCGTCCCCCACCGCCCTGCCGAGCAACCTCGCCCCGTCCCTGCCGGAGGTACGGTCCGCCCGCTCCGCGGTCTACCGGGACGGCTGCCACGCCGACTACGCCGCCACCACCACCCGGCCCTGCGTCTACGGCGACCGGACGTCCTCCCGTACGGTCGTCCTCTTCGGCGACTCCCACGCGGCCCAGTGGTTCCCGGCCCTGCAACGGCTCGCGACCACACGGGGCTGGAAGCTGGTCTCGCTGACGAAGGCCTCCTGCAAGGTCGCCGACGTGACCATCGTCAGCGGACACGCGCCGTACACCGCCTGCGACACCTGGCGCGCCGACGCCATGGCGAGGATCAAGACGCTCCGCCCCGAACTGGTCGTCGCCTCCTCCTCGGACGCGGGAGACCCGGCCCGCCCCGCCGCCGACCCGCTCCGCCAGTGGACCACCGGCTTCGCGAACACCTTCCGCGACCTGGGTAGTTCCGGCGCCCGCGTCGCCGCCCTGCTCGACACCCCGTGGCCCAAGGGCGACCCGATCGACTGCGCCGCCAGGAACTCCCTGCAACTACGCGCCTGCGCGAACCACGTGCCGGACGCGACCCCCGACGCGACCCGCCGTACCGCCGTCCGCGCCGCCGCGTCCACCACGGCCACCACCGTCATCGACCCCACCCCCTGGCTCTGCGCGCCCCGCACCGGCATCTGCCCGGTGGTCGTCGCCGACACCGCCGTCTACCGCGACGACAGCCACCTCTCGGAGGCGTACGCCGATGCGCTCGCCCCGGTCCTGGCGCCCTCGCTGGACCGTCTCGTGGGTACGCCCTGATCGTGAGTGCGTCCTGGGCACACCGGCCGGAACTGGAGCAGGCCCCACCGATCGTTCCGGGCATACCATCTTGCCCATGAAGCAAGAAGATGGAGAGCTGGACAGCCTCGTACGCAAGCGGATCCGCGCGCTGCGGGTGGCGCAGGGCTGGTCCCTGGAGGAGCTGGCCACGCGCGCGAACCTCAGCCAGTCCTCGCTCAGCCGGATCGAGAACGGCCAGCGCCGCCTCGCCCTGGACCAGCTCGTCATCCTGGCCCGCGCCCTGGACACCACCCTCGACCAACTCGTCGAGACGGCCGCCGACGACGTGGTCATCAGCCCGATGATCGACGGCGCCCGCGGCCGGATGCGCTGGCCCGTCAAGGGTGAGCCGGGCATGACCGTCGTCCGCCAGCGGATGACCGAGCCGCCCCCGGACAACCCCGCCCGCATGCGCGCCCACCCCGGCCGCGAATGGCTCGTCGTCCTGTCCGGCACCGCCGTCCTCATGCTCGGCCACCGCCGCTTCCGCGTCGAGACCAACCAGGCCGCCGAGTTCCCCACGATGATGCCGCACGCCATCGGCGCCGAAGGCGGCCCGTGCGAGATCCTGGGCATCTTCGACCGCGACGCCCGCCGTGGCCACCGGAAGGACGGCCCCGACCGCGACGCGGGGAGCGACAGCGACTGACCGCGCGGCTCGCGCGGCGAGGCCGGACAGCGCGTGATCTTGCATGCCAGGCAGCAGATCGGCCCATTTTCTTGCGTTACCGGAAAGATGTCGTGCCGTACACGCATGGCCGCCCTACGGTGCCGGTATGACCCCAACACATCAGCACGCTCCCCACGACCACGCACACGAGCACGACCACAAGCACGCGCACGACGACGGCATCCAGGCGGAGATCCTCGACCTGGACGCCGAGATCCTGGCCGAGCACACAGCCTCCATCACCGCATGGCTCCCGTTGCGGACCGTCCCCCGCCGGATCGTGGACCTGGGCTGTGGCACCGGGGCGGGGACCTTCGCCCTCCTCGACCGCTTCCCCGAGGCGCATGTCACCGCCGTCGACACCTCGGCCGGACACCTCCAGCTTCTGCGTGAGAAAGCCCGCGCCCGCGGCGTGCAGGAACACCTGCGCGTCCTGCGGGCCGACCTCGACGCCGCCGCATGGCCCGACCTCGGCACACCGGACCTGGTGTGGGCCTCGGCCTCGATGCACCACATGACCGACCCCGGCCGGGTCCTGCGCAACATCCACGAACTGCTCGCACCCGGCGGCCTGTTCGCCGTCGTCGAGCTGTCGGGCCTTCCCCGCTTCCTGCCCGAGAACGCCCCCGAGAACAGGCCCGGCCTCGAAGAACGCTGCCACACCGCGGCCGACAGGCTCCACGCGGAACACCTGCCCCACCGCGGAGCCGACTGGGGCCCGATGCTGACCACCGCCGGATTCGCCGTCGAAGGCGAGCGCACCCTCACCGTGCGCATCGAGGGCGACGGCAACGACGCGATCGGCCGCTACGCCCACGGCATTCTCCAGCGCTTCCGCGGCGGCGCCGCCGCGGCGGAACTCGACCCCGAGGATCTCATCGCGCTCGACGAACTCCTCGACACCGACAGCCCGCGCGGCCTCCTGCGCCGCAGCGACCTTTCCGTACGCACCGAACGCACCGTCTGGGCCGCGCGCCGCGCCTGACCCACACCGGACCAGGGGGCCACAAGCCAAGGCCCCCCTTGACATGGGCACACCTTTCGAGCCGCGCCGGAAC
Organism: Streptomyces sp. NPDC059255; assembly: GCF_042752355.1. Lineage (NCBI taxonomy): Bacteria > Bacillati > Actinomycetota > Actinomycetes > Kitasatosporales > Streptomycetaceae > Streptomyces > Streptomyces sp. NPDC059255. The sequence continues at coordinate 175,788 of NZ_JBHYZP010000015.1, read as the reverse complement.
GGCGCTTGTACTCTGTGCCCATGTCCCCCCGAAGAGAGCCCGAGGAGGCCGAGCCGCGCTGGCTCACCGCAGACCAACTGGCGGCGTGGCGCGGGGTCATGAAACTCATCCACCGGCTGCCCGACGCGCTGGAGGTGCAGCTTCAGCGCGACGCGCAGCTCAGCTTCATCGAGTACTACGTTCTGGCAGGCCTGTCCGACCAGCCCGAAGGCCGCATGCGGATGAGTGAACTCGCCGTCCTGGTCAACGCGGAACTGTCCCGGCTGTCCCACATGATCAGCCGTCTCGAGAAGCGCGGCCTCGTCGGTCGCGAGCCCGACCCGTCCAACAGGCGGTACACGCGCGCGGTCCTGACCGACGCCGGTTTCGCCTACCTGAAAGACGCGGCACCCGGACATGTCGGGCACGTACTCGACCTGTTCATCGATGCCCTCTCCCCGGACGAACTGCAGACGCTGCACCGATACTCGGACAAAGTGATCGCACGCATCGACGGCGAGCGGGAACCGTGCCCAGCGGCCTACGGCCTGCGGGGAGAGAGCGATACGGAAGACACGACGAGCTGAGGGCGGCGGTCTTCAGCCGGGTGCTGATGCCGTGCTCTGCCGCATTCCGCAACCTCAGTTGTCACGGAGCCGTCATTTTCGGGTGATGCGGTGCCGCTCGGTCACGTAGCCGAGCAGGACCAACCCGAGTCTGGGCAGGGTGTACTTGAGCTGCGGCCAGTTGTCTTCGCGGGGCGGGTCGACGCTGGCTGTTCCCGGATAGAGTCCGGCCGAGAGTTGGGTGAGCCCGTACAGGCTTGCGATGAGTGCCGCGCTCTCCAGTGACGTACGCGAACGGCCCGGATTCCACAAGTGGTACAGGGTCGCCAGGGACAGCACGGTGCCCATGCTCATCGTTTGGGCGTTGTGAAACTTGGCGTGGGGCGGCCACGTCGGATTGTAGAAATGTGTCTCGTTCCAGTCGGCGGCGTACGAGCCGACCAGGGTCCCCACCGCGGACACCGAGATGAGCACCTTGCCTAACGGAAACTTCTTGAGCCCGATCTCCGCCATGTGATTCTCCATCAGATAGAAGGCGGCTTCGCGGCTCACGAGCGCGCCCGGTGGGCGGCCTCCGCCGCGTCGGGGGGCGTGGTCGGGTAGACATCGGCATCGAAGAACCGGGCGAAAGGCAGAGTTGCCAGGGTCTCCGCGACATGCTTCTCATCGGTGGCGATGACCTCGATGAACGTTGCCCGCCGGGCGGGGGAAACGTAATGGGCGCCGATCCTCCCCTCCGAGCGCAATACCTCCAACCGCTTCTGCTCGTCCTCTCTCAGCGCGGCGAATTCCGCGAAGTCCGTGTCGTCGCGAAGGGTCGCGAACACCATGAACGTCTGTGCTGCGGCGGGATTCGGGGTCGGTGACATGGTTCTTCCTTTCGATGGCGTTGGGTGAAGCCACACTTGTCGGGATGCGAACGACGCGATGGTCACTCGGTGGTGATGACGAGCTTGCCGCCCTTGGGGGTGCGGTCGCGTTCGAGCTCCGTGAGCGCCGCAATCGCTTTGCCCAGCGGCACGGTGCGGGCAACCGGTAGCCGCAGCATCCCCTTCCCCGCAGCCTGTGCGACCGCTTCGAGGTCCTCCACGACAGCTTTTCCCATCAGCACCCGATACGGTCCCGGCAGGGCGCTTCGCACGAACTTCGCCGGCGTGGGGTTGATGTCGATGATGCGGCCACCAGGCTTGAGCAACGCCCGCGCCGCTTCGACCGGCAGCGTGCCGGCCGTGTCCAGGACGACATCGAATCGCCCTGCGAGTTTCCTCGCGTCGAAGTCGAATTCGACGATCGGGGCGATACCGAGATCGTGCGCCTCGTGCACGGCGGTGACGCGGCAGCTGCCTCCCACCGTGGCACCGTGCGCCACGGCGATCTGTGCGGCAGCTCGGCCCACTCCGCCGAGGCAGCCGTGAACGAAGACGGCCTGCCCGGCGCGCAACTTGCCGGTGCTGACCAACGCCTGAAAAGCGGTGAGCCCGACAACGGGGATCGCGGCGGCCTCCTCCCAGGAGAGATTCGCCGGCTTCGTCACGACGGCCTTCTCCTCGGCGACGACCATCTCGGCGAACGCTCCGGCCGCCTTTACGCTTGCCCCGCCGAACACTTCGTCGCCGACGCCGAGTCGGGTGACGCCGGTGCCGACCGCCGCCACGACGCCCGCGAAGTCGTGCCCCAAGCCACGCGGGAACTTCCGGCCGGTCATGATCTTCATCTCGCCGTTGCGGATCTTCCAGTCCATCGGGTTCGCGGCCGCCGCCTTCACCCGCACCAGAACCTCACCGGGGCCGGGCCGCGCCGGCTCGAAATCCTCGACCCGCAGCACCTCGGGACCGCCGTACCGGTGGTACTGGATGCACTTCATCGTCGTCATGGGTGAACACCTCTACCCGCCGATGTCATTAGATGACATCACCGTACCAGACCGATGTCATCAAGTGACATCAGTGAACGCGTGCGCCGGCTCCGCGAAGTGGAAGGTCTCTCCGCCGACCGCGCCGAGGGCGGGCCGTTCAGCTTTTCCGATCTCTGACCAGGCAGAAGGGATGCCCGGCCGGATCGGTGAGGACCAGCCACCTGTCCTCGTCCGGCTGGTGATCCGGCTTGCCCGCGCCCAGTTCCAGCAGCAGGTCCGCGGCCTGGTCGACGTCCTCGACCGAGAAGCAGATGTGGAGTTGCTGGGGCACCGTCTGGTCGGGCCAGGTCGGGGCCCGGTAGTTGTCGACTCGTTGAAAGCCGAGGAAGAGTCCGTCCGCCCGGTTGAGACCGGCGAAGTCGGCGTCCGATTCAGGGTGGAGTTCGAGGCCGGTGGCCTGCTGGTAGAACGCGGCCAAAGCCGGCGGATCAGGACAGTCGAGTGTGATCGCGGCCAACTTCATCTGCAGGGGCACGGAACCTCCGGAGCCGATCGGTGAGCTCAAGCGTTGGATCATGTTGCTCGGATCCACGTCATGGCTTCAACCTCAATACGGTGAGGACGACCTCCGGGGCGACGATCGGTGGCCTGCCGGCACCCCGTTCGCTCAGGAGCGGTTCAGCCGACGGGATCTGCCGGCTGAACCGCTCGGTCTCACGTGCTCAGATGACGAGACATCCGGTGGTGAGGGTTCCGGTGGTGAGCATGGCGCTCAGGGCGCTGTCAGGGAGCTAGCGGACCTCGACGAAGACCGGGTTCGAGTAGAACCACAGGTCGTCCCACGGGCTCTCCAGACCGTCCGCGAGCGGTTCGGCCTCATCGGTGCTCGTGCCGCGGACCCGGGCGTAGAGGTCGCTCTCCACGTCGCGCAGGGTGTGCTTGATGACGTACTCCTTGCCCTGCCTGCGCCAGTCACGCGGGCCGAACCGCGCCACCACCTTGGTGGTCGGATTGGTGTCGGTGTCGAGGCTGGCGCTCGGTCCGGTGACCTGACCGACGATCAGGTCCACTCGCTGGACCTCCGGACGGTCGCCGTTGCCGTTCTTGCCCTCCAGCGGACGGAACCTGATCTCGATCTCGACGTCCTTGCGGTTGCGGCGGTTTACCGTGAGCGTCTCCCCCATGGCCGCCTCGCTGCCACTGTTGCTCGCCGTGAGATCGAGGCTGGTGACCAGATCGCCGGTCCCGACCCAGACCCGGCCGTTGCGGAGCCCGTCCATGATGTCCGCGTAGTCCTGCCGCGCCAGGACATGCGTCTTGCTGTACTCGCCCGGCCAGAAGTCGGAGCCGCCGCGCGTCCAGTGCACGTGCGAGTCCGAGGTCGCGGTGATCCACCAGCGACGGCCCTCACCGAGCAGCGAGTCCCAGAGTCCGCCGACCCGAGCCGTCATCTGGTCGAAACCACCGTGGGTCGGGTAGCTCCCGTAGCCGCCACGCGCGCCTCCGTTCAAGGGTCCGGCCTGGTGACCGGGAGCCCCCTCGAACCCGATGTAGATCTCCGGCGCGGCGTTGTTGCCGTTACGGAACTCGCGCGGGGTGTCCTGTCCGTAGACACCGAGACCGGTCGCCGACCGCGAGGCGTGGTGGGCGATCACCAGCGGCTTGCGCCGCATGTCCTTCGCGGCCTTCAGGAACTCGATCATCTTGGCCTCGGTGTCACGGCCACGATCGGCGGGGAAGGCGTCGTTCTTGGCGAACCGGCTCTCCAGCTCGAAGAGCTGCTGCGCCTCGTCACTGTGGTGAGGGATCATCAAGGTGTGGTGGTCCAGCGCCGGGGCGTCGAACTCCATCCCCCAGAACTGGAGCACCTCGGGCACCAGTACGCGGGAGCGCAGGAGGTCGGGGTACGCCTGCTCAAGGTTCACCTTGGAGTGGGTCGGCCCACCGTGATCGGTGCACATCACCCAGGTGAGACCGAAGTTCTTGGCCATGATCGCGTTGGTGACGATCGGGTAGACGGCGTCGGCACCCTTGTGGAACGTCGGCGGGTTCGTCTTCGTGTCGAACTCGCCGCTGTACTCCGAGTGCACATGGTGATCACCGGCACGCCACACCCGGCCCCGGGAGCCACCGGGCTTGCCCTGCTTCTGGTCACCCTCGTCCCGCGCCCACGCCGTAGCGCCGCCCGCCAGCGGGCTCGCGGCTGCCAGCGTCGCCCCGACACCGGCGTACTTGACCAGCCGACGCCGCGAGATGGTCGAACGCTCGGGGTCTTCGCTGTTCTTGTCCTTCACGGTAAGCCTCTCGTCGAACTCTTGGGGGGCGAGCGCCGATTTTGGAAGAACAAGCCGAACACAGCATGAACAGAGGTCACGACAGCAGATAACAACACGCTCCGGCTCATCGGAACCGTCGCCGAGCGCCTCCCGCCAGGCCCGCCCCGCCGAACGACACCGGGAGCTATCCGTACCACTCCCCACGGCAGGTACCCACAGGGGAGCTTGAGCAGTACTGGCGCCACATCAGCTCGGCCGTTTCCTGGAACGATCAGACACACCGGACGGCGGCTGGAGCCGACTGCCGCCCCTCGCGTCCGGTGCGGGCGGTCTCGTGTCGGCGGCGGAGGCCTGTTGCCGTTGCCGTAGACGCTTCACCTCGGCCTCGGCCTGGAGCCGGGTGAGGATCCCCGGCCCGGCGGTCACGGGGCGATCCCTCGACCCGTGCCCCGTGGGACTGCGACCCGGAGTCGCCGAAGCGGTGGAGCCACACCTCGACGCCCTGTCGACGGGCGAAGTCGGCGACGCCCTCGACCGCGGCCGTCAGCACGTCCGCGAGTCTCCTCTGCTCGGTCCGACGCCGTTCCCTGTCAGGCGCGGCCTGCACAGCCTGCCAAGCCGCCTTGTACGCCTCCTCCGGCGGACGCGTTCCAGCGCTCTTCTCCGTCCGGCATCAGTTCCCCCAACTCCTCCGCCATGCGGGCGGGTCTCGCCGATCCGGCCCTGCCCGCGGGTATGCCGACCCCGCCGGTAGGTGACCCAGCTGTTGTCGCTCCTGCCGTACCGGCCGAGATCCGCGGTGAGGAACTTGATATGCCCTCCGATCATCGGACCGGCGGGACGTCGACAAAAGCTCGGATTTTCGGTGGGATGTGCGGCGTGTCACACGGAGGAGCCGTGGGATCGCCGTGGCATCATCATCGTGGCCCTCGGAACCCACTCCGTCTAAAACCCCAGGTCAAGAGGTCGGGGTGCGGGGAGACGAACGAGGGGCACGCCGTCTCGCCTCATCACGGTGAGGCGATCGCCGCGCGCGAAACCACCCCTTCAGGGGCGATTTCGCAGGTCAGAACGATTTTTACGGTGGGGCGAGTGGGACTCGAACCCACGGCCGACGGATTATGAGTCCGCTGCTCTAACCGGCTGAGCTACCGCCCCTAACGGTGCGTCGCGCACATTTGTGCGCGCCGTTCTGCCGCAGCATAGCCGCTCATACGATCTCCTGCTCCGGATGGTCGGCATCACTTGACCATGAGGACTACCGCACGCGTCGCCTGGTTCCACGAACGTGCGGGTACAACCGTACGAGGGACACCGAGGCGGCGTGCCAAGGCCGTTGGGCGGGGCGGGCGATGGGGGTGCGGGGCGGGCGGGTGCGGGGTGGCACAACGAAAAAGGACCCCTGAGGGGTCCCTTCCGTCTTTCCCGCTCCCCCGGCTGGACTCGAACCAGCAACCCTCCGGTTAACAGCCGAATGCTCTGCCAATTGAGCTACAGGGGATCGCGCTCCCCCGACTGGACTCGAACCAGTAACCTGCCGGTTAACAGCCGGCTGCTCTGCCAATTGAGCTACAGGGGATTGCTGCGTGTGCACCGAACGTACCTACCCGGGTCCTCCCGGGCGGCGCGCGTTCGCTGCGACACATACATTAGCGCAAGCAGGGGGGTGCTCCGCCAATCGGTATCGACCCGGGTCACCTCGGGTGATCCCGGCCCGGGACGGGGTAGGCGGAGGGCACAGACCGACGGTCCGACACGGCGGACGGGACGCCGACACCAAGGAAGGCTGGGCAGCCATGCGGTACCGCCTCACGTTCATCGCCGGACTCGCTTGCGGATACGTTCTCGGAACCAGGGCGGGGCGCGAGCGTTACGAGCAGATCAAGAAATCCGCGCGGCAGGTCTCGCAGAACCCGGCGGTGCGCAACGCCGCCGAGTCGGCCGCGCGGACCGGTCGTGAGGTGGCGGGACGGGCGTACCACTCCGTGAACGGCGTCGTCGGGGACCGGCTCGGGGACAAGCTGCCGGACTCCGTCGCCCAGCGCGTCCGCTCGCTGCGGGAACGGAGCCAGAACGGTCTCGACGACTGGGGAACCAGCAATACCTGATCGTCCCGGCCGCGCTGTTCATGGCGCGCGTGCGGCAGAATCGGGTGTCATGGGAATAGTCGCCGGGTTGGACAGTTCGTCCGGGTTCACACGCGTCGTCGTCTGCGACGCGGACACAGGTGCCGTACTGCGCCAGGGGTACGCGCACCATCCGGTCGAGCCCAAAGCCACCGAGGTCGACCCTCAGGTGTGGCTGCTGTCCCTCGGGGAGGCGGCCTCCGGCGGGCTCCTGGAGGGCGTGGAGGCCATCGGCGTCTCGGCGCAGCAGGACGGGATGGTGGCGCTGGACCGCCAGGGCAACCCCGTACGGGCCGCGCTCATCGGGAACGACAAGCGCGCGCAGGTCGCCGCCGCCGATCTGATCGACGCGCTGGGCGGGCGGCAGGCGTGGGCCGACGCCGTCGGGTCCGTACCGCAGTCGAGCCGGCTCGTGGCGAAGCTGCGCTGGATGGCGCGGACCGAGCCGGACGCGGCGCACCGCACCGCGCTGGTGCTCCAGCCGCACGACTGGCTGGTCTGGCAGCTGCTGGGGCGTCCCGCGCGCCGGACGACCGACCGGGGCGCGGCGTCGGGGACCGGCTACTGGTCGGCCCGTACGGGCGCCTACCGGCCGGATCTGGTGGAGCTGGCGCTCGGGCACCAGGCGGCGCTGCCGGAGGTGCTCGGTCCCGCGGACGCGGCGGGGACCACTCCGGAGGGCCTGCTGATCTCCGCGGGCACCGGGGAGACGATGGCCGCGGCCTTCGGCCTCGGGGTGGGGATCGGGGACGCGGTGGTGTCGCTGGGCGCCTCGGGTTCGGTGATGGCCGTGCACCACGAGGCGGCGGCCGACCCGTCCGGGCTGATCACCTCCTTCGCGGACGCCACGGGCATGCATCTGCCGGTGGTCCACACGCTGAACGCGGTCAGAGCGCTGCGCGGTACGGCGGAGCTGCTGGGGACGGCGGATCTAAGTGAGCTGTCCGCGCTGGCGCTGAAGTCCACGCCGGGCTCCTCGGGGCTGGTGTTCCTGCCGTACCTGGAGGGTGAGCGGACCCCGCAGCTCCCGCACACGGCGGGCACGCTGACCGGGCTGCGGCGCGAGTCGATGAAGCCGGAGCATCTCGCGCGGGCGGCGTTCGAGGGGATGCTCTGCTCGCTCGCCGACGCGATGGACGTGCTGCGCGGGCGCGGGGTGGAGGTGCGCCGGGTGTTCCTGCTGGGCGCCGCCGCCGAGCTGCCCGCCGTACAGGTCCTGGCGCCGTCGGTCTTCGGCGCGCAGGTCGTCGTGCCGCAGCCGGCGGACTACGCGGCGCTGGGCGCGGCGCGGCAGGCGGCCTGGGCGCTCGGGGTCGCGCGGGGGACGCACTCTCCGCAGCACCCGCCGGCCTGGCAGGGCGCGGCCGCTCAGGTCTTCGAGCCGGGCGACGACACGGCGGTGGGAGCGGCCGTACGGCAGCAGTACCGGGCGACGCGGGAGCAGGTCCACCCGGGGGCGTTCGGGCCCGGGGTGCTCGGGCAGGGGCCGCTCGGGGTCTGAGCGTCGATGCGGATTCGCCGAGGTGGGAAGACGCCTGCGGGCCGAGTGTTGGCTGGTACGGCGCCGGGGCGCGGGGCGTTCTTGACCCGTCCTTGGACTTAAATCCTTGGGGTTCTGCGGGTGGTGTGCCGCAAGATGGAGGGTCGGGATCCCCTGATCTTCCGCCGACCGGCCCGAGCCGTTCGGCCCAGCCGAATCCGAGCCGAGCCCGAGAGACCCCGCGTGCTGCTACGACTTCTGCGAGCCCATCTCGCCCCGTACAAAAGACCTATAGCCCTGCTGGTGGTGCTGCAGCTGCTGCAGACGATCGCCACCCTCTACCTGCCGACCCTCAACGCCGACATCATCGACAACGGTGTGGTGACGGGTGACTCCGGTTACATCCTGCGCTTCGGCGGCCTCATGATCGCCGTCAGCATGGTCCAGGTGATCTGCAACGTCGGCGCCGTGTACTACGGCGCGCAGACCGCCTCCGCGCTCGGCCGGGACGTGCGGGCCGCCGTCTTCGGGCGGGTGCAGAGCTTCTCCGCCCGTGAGGTCGCGCACTTCGGCGCGCCGTCGCTGATCACCCGTACCACCAACGACGTCCAGCAGGTACAGATGCTGGTGCTGATGTCGTTCACGCTGATGGTGTCCGCGCCCATCATGTGCGTGGGCGGCATCGTCATGGCGCTCGGCCAGGACGTACCGCTGTCGTCGGTGCTGCTCGCGGTGGTGCCGGTGCTCGGCATCTCCGTCAGCCTGATCGTCAGGCGGATGCGGCCGCTGTTCCGCACGATGCAGACGCGGCTGGACACGGTCAACCGGGTGCTGCGTGAGCAGATCACCGGCAACCGGGTGATCAGGGCGTTCGTCCGGGACGACTACGAGAAGGGGCGCTTCAAGGGCGCCAACACCGAGCTGACCGATGTGGCGCTGTCGACCGGCCGGCTGATGGCGCTGATGTTCCCGACCGTGATGACGGTGGTGAACCTGTCGTCGATCGCCGTCGTCTGGTTCGGCGCGCACCGGATCGAGAGCGGTGGGATGCAGATCGGGGCGCTCACCGCGTTCCTCGCCTATCTGATGCAGATCGTGATGGCCGTCATGATGGCCACCTTCATGTTCATGATGGTGCCGCGCGCCGAGGTGTGCGCCGAGCGCATCGAGGAGGTGCTGGACACCCGGTCGAGCGTCGTGCCGCCGGAGAATCCGGTGCGGGAGCTGCGCCGCCATGGCCATCTGGAGATCCGGAACGCCGAGTTCCGCTTCCCGGGCGCCGAGGAGCCCGTACTGCGGGAGGTGTCGCTGACCGCGCGGCCCGGCGAGACGACCGCGGTCATCGGGTCGACGGGCAGCGGGAAGTCGACGCTGCTCGGGCTCGTCCCCCGGCTGTTCGACACGACCGGCGGGGAGGTGCTGGTGGACGGCTCCGACGTACGCGGTCTGGACCCCGCCCTGCTGGCGCGGACGGTGAGCCTGGTGCCGCAGAAGCCGTATCTGTTCTCCGGGACGGTCGCGTCGAACCTGCGGTACGGCAACCCGGACGCGACCGACGAGGAGCTGTGGCACGCCCTGGAGGTGGCACAGGCCAGGGAGTTCGTGGCCTCGTTGGAGGGCGGGCTGAACGCGCCCATCGCGCAGGGCGGCACCAATGTCTCCGGTGGGCAGCGGCAGCGGCTCTCGATCGCGCGGACGCTGGTGCGGCGACCGGAGATCTATCTCTTCGACGACTCCTTCTCGGCGCTGGACTACGCGACGGACGCGGCGCTGCGGGCCGCGCTGGGGCGGGAGACCGCGGAGGCGACCGTACTGATAGTCGCCCAGCGGGTCTCCACCATCCGGGACGCCGACCGGATCGTGGTCCTGGACGAGGGGCGGGTCGTGGGCGAGGGCCGCCACCACGAGCTGATGGCGGACAACGAGACATACCGGGAGATCGTGCTCTCCCAGCTGACCGAGGCGGAGGCGGCCTGATGAGCGGTCCTGGCGGACGCATGATGATGGCCGGTGCCGCGTCGACGCAGCGGTCCATGGACTTCAAGGGGTCGAGCAAGCGGCTGCTGCGGCGGCTGTCGGTCGAGAAGACCACCCTGTGGTGGATGGTCGGGGCCGGCGTGCTCAGCGTCGGGTTCTCGGTGTGGGGGCCGAAGATCCTCGGGGAGGCCACCAACCTGATCTTCGCGGGGGTGATCGGCCGGCAGACCCCGGGGGGTGTCACCAAGGAGCAGACCATCGAAGGGCTGCGGGCCAAGGGCGACGACGGGCTCGCGGACCTGCTCTCCGGGGTGGACTTCACCCCCGGGCAGGGCATCGACTTCGGCGCGGTCGGCACCGTACTGCTGATGGCGCTGGCCGTGTACGTCGGCGCCGGGCTGCTGATGCTGGTGTCGAGCCGGCTCTCCATCCGCGTCATCAACAACACGGTGTACCGGATACGCGAGGACATCCAGGCGAAGCTGTCGCGGCTGCCGCTCTCCTACTTCGACCAGCAGCCGCGCGGCGAGGTCCTCAGCCGGGCGACGAACGACGTGGACAACATCTCGCAGACGCTGCAGCAGACGATGGGCCAGCTCGTCAACTCCCTGCTGACGATCGTCGGCGTCCTGGTGATGATGTTCTGGATCTCTCCGCTGCTGGCGCTGGTCGCGCTGGTGACGGTGCCGCTGTCGGTGTTCGTCGCCGCGAAGGTCGGCAAGCGGTCGCAGCCGCAGTTCGTCCAGCAGTGGAAGGTCACCGGCTCGCTCAACGCCCACATCGAGGAGATGTACACCGGGCACTCGCTGGTGAAGGTCTTCGGGCGGGCGGACGAGTCCGCTGAAACGTTCCGCGAGCAGAACGACCAGTTGTACGAGGCCGGGTTCAAGGCGCAGTTCAACAGCGGGATCATGCAGCCGCTGATGCTCTTCATCTCCAACCTCAACTATGTGCTGGTCGCGGTGGTCGGCGGGCTGCGGGTCGCCTCCGGCACCCTGTCGATCGGCGATGTCCAGGCGTTCATCCAGTACTCCCGGCAGTTCTCGATGCCGCTGACCCAGGTCGCCTCGATGGCCAACCTCGTGCAGTCCGGGGTCGCGTCGGCGGAGCGGATCTTCGAGCTGCTCGACGCGGAGGAGCAGGAGGCGGACGCGCCCGCCGTGGAGCGGCTGCGCGCGGTGCGCGGCCAGGTGGTGCTGGAGGGCGTGTCGTTCCGGTACGAGAAGGACAAGCCGCTGATCGAGGATCTGTCGCTGGCGGTGGAGCCGGGCCAGACGGTGGCGATCGTGGGACCGACGGGCGCGGGCAAGACGACCCTGGTCAATCTGCTGATGCGGTTCTACGAGGTGACCGGCGGCCGGATCCTCCTCGACGGCGTCGATGTGGCGCGGATGTCGCGGGAGGAGCTGCGGTCCGGGATCGGCATGGTGCTGCAGGACACCTGGCTGTTCGGCGGGACGATAGCGGAGAACATCGCGTACGGGGCGGCCCGCGAGGTGTCCCGGGAGGAGATCGAGGAAGCGGCCCGGGCGGCGCACGCGGACCGGTTCGTACGGACCCTGGCTGACGGCTACGACACGGTCATCGACGACGAGGGCTCGGGCGTCAGCGCGGGCGAGAAGCAGCTCATCACCATCGCCCGCGCGTTCCTGTCGGATCCGGTGATCCTGGTGCTGGACGAGGCGACCAGCTCGGTCGACACGCGTACGGAGGTACTGATCCAGAAGGCCATGGCGCGCCTGGCCCACGGCAGGACCAGCTTCGTCATCGCGCACCGCCTCTCCACCATCCGCGACGCGGACGTCATCCTCGTCATGGAGCAGGGCAGCATCGTCGAGCAGGGCACCCACGACGAACTGCTGGCCGCCGAGGGCGCCTACGCCCGCCTCTACCAGGCGCAGTTCGCCCAGGCGGTCGCCGAGGTCGACTGAGGGCCGGGGCCGACCACCGCCGGGGCCGGCCGCGGTCGGCCTCTGCCGGTCCCGGCCGGCCTCTGCCGGTCCCTGTCGGCCTCACGTGGCGGCGCCGGCCGTGCTCGCGGTGCCGAGGGCTGCCCGGACGGGTCCGTACCGGCCGTACGGATCAGTCCAGGTAGCCCCGGAGCTGGTCGGCATAGGCGTGGTCGCGGAGTTTGCTGAGGGTCTTCGACTCGATCTGGCGGATGCGTTCGCGGGTCACGCCGAAGATCCGGCCGATCTCCTCCAGGGTGCGGGGCCGGCCGTCGTCGAGGCCGTAGCGCAACTGCACGACCTTGCGTTCGCGCTCGCCGAGCGTGGAGAGCACGGCCTCCAGATGCTCGCGCAGCAGCAGGAAGGCCGCCGACTCGACGGGGGACGCGGCGTCGCCGTCCTCTATCAGGTCGCCGAGCGCGACATCGTCCTCCTCCCCCACCGGGGCGTGCAGCGAGACGGGCTCCTGGGCGAGCCGCAGTACCTCCCTGACCCGGTCGGGGGTGAGTTCGAGGTGGGCGGCGACCTCCTCGGGGGCCGGTTCGTAACCGCGCTCCTGGAGCATCCTGCGCTGCACCCGTACGACCCGGTTGATCAGCTCGACCACATGGACGGGCACCCGGATCGTACGGGCCTGGTCGGCGAGGGCGCGGGACATCGCCTGGCGGATCCACCAGGTCGCGTACGTGGAGAACTTGTAGCCGCGCGCGTAGTCGAACTTCTCGACGGCCCTGATCAGGCCCAGGTTTCCCTCCTGGACGAGGTCGAGCATGGTCAGCCCGCGGCCGACGTAGCGCTTGGCGACGGAGACGACGAGGCGCAGGTTGGCCTCGATGAGCCGGCGCTTGGCCATCCGGCCGAGGACGACCAGCCGGTCGAGGTCCAGGGCGAGTTCCGAGTCCAGTTCCGTGTCGAGGTCGCTGGCGGCGCCCAGCTTCTCCTCGGCGAAGAGACCGGCCTCCACGCGGCGGGCCAGCTCGACCTCGTCGGCGGCCGTGAGCAGCGGGATACGGCCGATCTCCCGCAGGTACTGCCGGAAGAGGTCGGACGAGGGCCCGCCGGTGTCGGCGCGGCTGCCCCGCCGTGCCGCGGGCTCGGGCACGAGGGGGACCTCCACGGGGTGTTCGGTGAGGGGCTCCGGGGCGCTCAGGGACGCCGGGCCGGCCTCGGGGGCCACGGGTTCACCGGTCGGGTCGACGGGGACCGTCTCGGGGTGGTGCGCCGCGCGGCTCTGCGCCGGTACGGCGCCGGCGCGTCCGGCGGCGGGCGCGTCCGGCGACGCGGTCGGCGCCGTGGCCGGCACCGCGGTCGTCGTCTCGGTCGGTGACTCGGTCAGGGTCTGGGTCTGCACGGGGGGCGACCTCCAGGGTGATCGCTGCCGGTTCGGGGGGCGTACGGCAGCGGGACGGGAGCGGCCGGGCCGCCTTCCGTCCCGTACACGATGAGCGGATCCGCGGGGGTGGGATGTCCACCTGCCGGTGGACGGGCCGCGCTCCGAGGACTCAGGCACCGCACCCCAGTGTGGGGTAAGAGATATCGCCGCCACGAGGGGCGTGCGGCGACTTTCTGAGTCCGGTCCGTAACCGGGCCGTTACAGCCAAGGCGGCGCGGCGTCCCCGTGCCGTCACCCGGCGCGGCGTCCCGGCACTGCCCGCGCTGTCGGGCGGGCTCAGGAGCGGCTGTGGGAGGGGCCGTGGAAGGGGCTGTGGGAGGGGCCGTGCGGGGCGCCTCCAGGAGCGGGGGTCAGGGCGGCGGTCAGAGCGCTTCCGCGCCGCGGGCACGCAGGGCCTGGCCGTACTGCTGGAGCACCCACAGCTCCTTCTGGACGGCCTCGTACCGCTCCGGGTCGCCCTGGCTGCCGAGCCGGGTCAGCGTGCCGGTGACGTCCTGGATGCGGCGGTCGACGGCGCGCAGCCTGACGTGGACGAGCTGCTGTCCCGCGTAGACCTCGTCGATGGTCTTGCCGCGGAAGACCTCCACCGCGAGCTCCGTGACCATGGCGCGCACCGCGTCGTTCGGCGCGGCCTCGCGGACCCGGGCCAGATACTCGGGGGCGGACTGGAGGCCCGACTCGGCGCCGCCCGCGTCCTCTATCGCGCGGCGTACGGCGGCGTACGGCGGGGCGGTGAACTCGTCCTCCCCGTACGCGTCGAAGGCCGGGGAGACCAGCTCGGGCCGCTGGAGGGCGAGCTTGAGCAGCTCGCGCTCGGTGCGGTGGGCGGGGCTGCGGAGGGTGAGCGCGGGGCCGGAGGGGGCTTGGCGTGCCTCGGTCCCGTACGGCTGCCGCGCGCGCTGCTCGGGGCCGGCCGACGGGGCCCGGCCGCCGCGGTCGCGCGCCCAGCGGGCCATCTGCGCGACGCGCTTGACGACGAACTGGGTGTCGAGGATGCCGAGGATGCCGGCGAGTTGGACGGCGACCTCGTGCTGCGAGGAGCCGTTCTTGATCCGGGCGACGATCGGCGCGGCCTCGTCGAGCGCGGCGGCGCGGCCCGCCGGGGTCTCCAGGTCGTACCGGGAGACGATCTGGCGGATGGCGAACTCGAAGAGCGGGGTCCGCGGTTCGGCCAGGTCCTGGACGGCGGCGTCGCCCTTGGCGAGCCGCAGGTCGCACGGGTCCATGCCGTCGGGGGCGATGGCGATGTAGGTCTCGGCGGCGAATTTCTGGTCGTCCTCGAAGGCGCGCAGCGCGGCCTTCTGGCCGGCCGCGTCCCCGTCGAAGGTGAAGATCACCCGGGCGCTGCCGTTGTCCATGAGGAGGCGCCGGAGGATCTTGATGTGATCGCCGCCGAAGGCCGTGCCACAGGTGGCGATGGCGGTGGTGACCCCGGCGAGATGGCAGGCCATCACGTCCGTGTACCCCTCGACGACGACGGCGCGGCTGGCCTTGGCGATGTCCTTCTTCGCCAGGTCGACGCCGTACAGGACCTGGGACTTCTTGTAGATCGCCGTCTCGGGGGTGTTGAGGTACTTCGGCCCGTTGTCGTCCTCGCGGAGCTTGCGCGCTCCGAAGCCGACGACATCGCCGGCGATGTCGCGGATCGGCCACATCAGCCGGCCGCGGAAGCGGTCGATGGGGCCGCGGCGGCCGTCCTGGGAGAGGCCGGAGAGCATCAGCTCCTTGTCGGTGAAGCCCTTGCCGCGCAGGAAGCGGGTGAGGTGGTCCCAGCCGACGGGGCTGTAGCCGACGCCGAAGTGCTCGGCCGCCGCCTGGTCGAAGCCGCGCTCGGCGAGGAACGTCCGGCCGATGGCGGCCTCGTCCCCGGAGAGCTGGTCGGCGTAGAAGCGCGCGGCGATCCGGTGCGCCTCCACCAGGCGCGTCCGTTCGCCGCGCTGGCTCGCGGGGTTGTACCCGCCCTCCTCGTACCGCAGCGTGATGCCCGCCTGGGCGGCGAGGCGCTCGACCGTCTCCGAGAAGGAGAGATGGTCGATCTTCATCACGAAGGCGATGGTGTCCCCGCCCTCCTGGCAGCCGAAGCAGTGGAAGAGACCCTTGCTCGGACTGACCTGGAAGGAGGGGGACTTCTCGTCGTGGAAGGGGCAGAGCCCCTTCAGATTGCCGCCGCCCGCGCTGCGCAGTTGAAGGTACTCGGACACGACGGCGTCGATCGGGACCGCGTCCCGGACCGCCTTCACGTCGTCATCGTTGATCCTGCCTGCCACGCGTGAATCCTACGGGGGCGCGCCGACAGCCGTGGACACCCGTCGGCCCGGCGACTCCTCCACCGGTCCCTCCGCGGACCCCTCCGTGGCCGCTCCGGCGGCCGGGTTCCGGGGACGCGGGGAGGCCGGCTGTCAGGTGGCCAGGGGGAGGCCGTGTCAGGTGGCCAGGGAGGCGAGCGGGGCGTTGGGATCGGCGAGGGCGTCCAGGTCCTGGCGGGCGCCCGAGCGGATCAGGCGCTGGATGTCCTCGCTGACGTCCCACACGTTGACGTTCATCCCGGCGAGCACCTTGCGGTCCTTCAGCCAGAAGGCGACGAACTCCCGCTTCCCCACGTCGCCGCGTACCACCACCTGGTCGTACGAGCCGGGCGGCGCCCAGCCCGAGTACTCCAGGCCGAGGTCGTACTGGTCGGAGAAGAAGTACGGAACCCGGTCGTAGACGACGTCCAGGCCGAGCATCGCGCGCGCGGCCGCCGGGCCGCCGTTGAGGGCGTTCGCCCAGTGTTCGACGCGCACCCGGTCGACGGCGAGCGAGGCTCCCCAGCCCGGCAGCGGTACGGCCGCCACGTCACCGGCCGCGAAGATGTCGGGGTCGGAGGTGCGCAGCGCGGAGTCCACGGCGATGCCGCCGCCCGTGGACCGGTCGGCGAGCGCGAGCCCGGCGGCCTCGGCGAGGGCGGTGCGCGGGGCCGCGCCGATCGCGGCGAGCACGTCGTGCGCCGGGTGCTCCTCACCGTCGTCCGTGCGGGCCGCCAGGACCATGCCGTCCTGGCCGGTGATCTCGGTGAGCCGGGCGCCGAAGTGGAACCGTACGCCGTGCTCCTGGTGCAGTTCGGTGAAGAGCTGGCCCAGCTCGGGGCCGATGACGCGGTGGAGCGGGGTCGCCTCGGGCTCGACGACGGTGACCTCGGCGCCGTAGCCGCGGGCCGCCGCGGCGACCTCCAGGCCGATCCAGCCGGCGCCCGCGATCACGAGATGGCCGTTGTCGCGGCCGAGTGCGGTAAGGACCTGGCGCAGCCGGTCCGCGTGGGCGAGCCGGCGCAGATGGTGGACGCCCGCCAGATCCGTGCCGGGGATGTCCAGCCTGCGGGGCTCGGCGCCGGTCGCCAGGAGCAGCTTGTCGTACCGCAGGGAGGTGCCGTCGCCGAGATGCACGCACCGGGCGTCGCGGTCCACGGCGGTGACGCTCTGGCCGAGGTGCAGTTCGACCTGGGCCTGCGCGTACCACGCGGGTTCCTGGACGAAGACGCTGTCGCGCTCCTCCTTGCCGGCCAGATACCCCTTGGACAGGGGCGGGCGTTCGTAGGGGTGGTCGCGCTCGTCACCGATGAGGATCACCCGGCCGGTGAATCCCTCCTTCCGGAGGGATTCCGCGGCCTTCGCCCCGGCCAGCCCTCCACCGACGATGACAAATGTCCGATGTGCGTCGACCACTTGATGCCTCCTCTTCGCGCTGCCGCCATCTGTGAGCGTCCCGCACGGAGCGTGATGGCGAAAGAGGGAGCGCTCCACGGGCCTGACTCTCGGCCGGATCCGACGGGATCCGACATGATCCGGTTACTTTCGTACACGCCCGCATCGAAAGTGAGCGCTATGTGCGAGCTACGAGGGGCGCGGGTCGCTCATTCGCCTCAGGTGCGGTCGGTCAGTTCTTCTCTGTTCTCCCGGTCCGTTCCGCGTGGCCGGTCAGTTCCGCGTGGAGGGAGCGGGCCGAGGCGTCCGTGAGCGAGGCGATCTGGTCGACGACGACGCGTTTGCGCGCCGGGTCGTCGGCGGCGGCCGTGAACAGCGCGCGGAACTGCGGGTCGAGCCCGTGCGGGGCGCGGGCCGTCAGCGCCTGGGCGAGTTCCGCCAGGACGACGCGCTGGTCGGCGCGGAGGGCCTCCTGTTCGGCGCGCTGCATGACGTAGCGGTCGGCGACGGCCTTGAGGACGGCGCACTCGTGGCGGGCGCCGCGCGGGACGACGAGTTCGGCGGCGTACCGGGTGAGCGGGCCCGTGCCGTACGTCCGCCGGGTCGCGCTCTCGGCGGCCTCGCAGAAGCGGCCGATGAGCTGGCTGGTGGCGTCCTTGAGGCGGGACTGTGCGAGGGCGGAGCCGTCGTAGCCGTGCGGCCACCACTCCTGGGCCATGAGGCGGTCGAGGGCCGCGGCCAGCTCGCCCGGGTCGGTGTCCGCCGGTACGTAGCGGCCGACCGCGACCTCCCAGATCCCGCCGCGCTCGGCCTCGGAGGCGAGGGCGGCGGGGTCGACATGGCCGGCGTGCAGGGCGTCCTCGAAGTCGTGGACCGAGTAGGCCACGTCGTCGGACCAGTCCATGATCTGTGCCTCGAAGCAGACGCGGCCCGCCGGGGCGCCCGCGCGGGCCCAGCGGAAGACCGGCAGGTCGTCCTCGTACACCCCGAACTTGACCGATTCGGGCCGGGTGGGGTGGGCGCCGCGCGGCCACGGGTACTTGGTGGCGGCGTCGAGCGCGGCGCGGGTGAGGTTGAGGCCGACGCTGAGGAGTTCGCCGCTCTCCGGGGACCGGACGAAACGTTTGGGCTCGATCCGGGTCAGCAGTCTGAGCGACTGGGCGTTGCCCTCGAAGCCGCCGCAGTCCGCCGCGAATTGGTTGAGCGCCTTCTCGCCGTTGTGGCCGAACGGCGGATGGCCCATGTCATGGGCGAGACAGGCGGTCTCGACGAGATCGGGGTCGCAGCCGAGGGCCGCGCCCAGCTCGCGGCCCACCTGGGCGCACTCCAGGGAGTGGGTCAGCCGGGTGCGGGGACTGGCGTCCCACTCCTGGCTGCGGGAGCCGGGGGTGACCACCTGGGTCTTTCCGGCCAGCCGGCGCAGGGCGGCGGAGTGCAGCACGCGGGCGCGGTCGCGCTGGAACGCGGTGCGGCCGGGGCGCTTGTCGGGTTCGGCGTCCCAGCGTTCGGTGGCCTGGTCGTCGTACGCGCCCGCCGGTGCCGAGGGGGGCGGTGGGGTGGTTCCGGTGGTGCCTGCCATGCGCCGACCGTAACCGGCGGGCCCGGCGAACGGCTCGGCGGCGGGGCGGTGGGGGCTCCGTGAGGCCTGACCCGTGAGCGTGGGGCGTGGGGCCGGGCGGGTTATACGGAGGCGAGGAGGCGGTGGCCCGTCGCGTCGCGCGGCGCCGCGAGGGCCTCGTCGTAACGGTGCAGGAGCAGCCGGGCCATCGCGGGGTGCGCGCCGAGCGGGGCCGCGGCGATCCAGGGCGCGGCGGCGGTGCTGCGGGTCGCGAAGTATCCCGGCGCGGTGAAGTACGAGGCGACCGCGATCCGGTGCCGGCCGCGGGCGGCGAGGGCGCGCAGCGCGTCGGGGACCGTGGGCGAGGCCGCGGAGGCATACGCGGGCAGGACCGGGACGCCGCCGAGTCGCTCGCCGAGGAGTGCGGCCGTACGGCGGGTGTCGGCGGCGGACTCCGGGTCGCGGGACCCGGCGGCGGCCAGGACGACGCCCGTGCCGCGGTGCCCGGTCTCCGCGGGCCAGCCCGCTTCGAGGAGGCGGTCGTACAGGGTCTCGACCAGGAGCGGGTGCGGGCCGAGCGGGGCGGCGACGCGGATCTCCAGCCGGGGCGCGGCAGCGGCGGCGAAGGCCGGCAGGTCGCGCTTGATGTGGGTACCGCGACTCAGCAGCAGCGGTACGAGCACGGCCCGGGCGGGCGGGGCGGCCCGGACGGGCAGATCGGGCCGGACGGGCAGGTCGGGCCGGACGGGCAGGTCGGGCCGGACGGGTAGATCGGGCCGGGCGAGCAGGTCGGGCCGGTTCGCCCGGCTGCCGGTGAGGGAGGCCAGGGTGTCGGAGAGGAGGGGTTCCTCGATCTCGATGTGGCCGAGGCGTACGTCCACGCCGGGGCGCAGTTCGCGCACCCGGTCCAGGAGCGCCGTGACGGTGCGCAGGGCGCGCGGGTCGCGGCTGCCGTGGGCCACGACGACCAGGGTGTGGGGGTGCGTGCTCGCCGGCTCCGTCATGGGCCCGATACTGCCCGGCCCGGATTGCCGGGCCGTTGCGCGGCCGTGACGGAGGTTTTCCACAGCCTCACACACACCGCCGGGGCGTTGTCAGACCCGTCACCTAGTGTCATGGCAGCTCGGAAACCAGAGGTCGGGGAGGGGGTCCTGCCATGGGCTGGATCGAAACGTCGGGTGGGTACGCCGTCGCGCTGGACGGCGCGAAGGTGCTGTGCCGCAACGCCGCGGGGCGGACGCTGAAACAGGTGCCGCCCAAGCTCAGGGACGACGCCGAGGTGGTGCGGCTGCGGCAGCTCGCGGAGTGGCTGGAGCGGCACGAGCGGGAGTGCCGGGAGCAGGTGGACGGCTGGCTGGTGCGGTCGCTGCCGGTCCCGGTGGCCCTGCTGGCGCGGGTATGGCCGGATCCGGCGTGGCAGGCGGTGCTGCGCGATCTCGTGGTGGCGCCGGTGGCCCCGGACGGCTCCGCGGACACCGCGCGCGCCGGTTTCCTGCGGGACGCGGATCCGGTGCGGGGGCTGAGGATCGTCGATCTGGACGGGGACTCGGTGCGGCTGGATCCGGCAGAGGTGGAGACGGTGCTGCTCCCCCATCCGGTGCTCCTCGAAGATCTGTCGGAGCTGCGGGAGTTCGCCGCGGAGCTGGGGGTCGAGCAGGGGGCGGAGCAGCTCTTCCGCGAGGTGTGGCGGCGGCCGGACCTCGCGGGGAGCGGTGACGCGGCCGCCGGGACCGCCGGTGCGGCCGGGACGGTGGATGCGGCCGGGCCGGGGGTGTGGCGGGCGTACGCCGACGGGAAGTTCGCGCAGCTGCGGCACGCCACGGCGCGCGCGGTCTCGCTCGGCTACCGGGTGCGCGGCGGCCAGGCGGTCTGTCCGCTGGTGGAGGACGGCCGGGCGCTGGAGGCGGCCTACTGGCTGGGGGACGACTACCCCGAAGGGGAGACGCTGACGGGCGCGCTGGAGTGGCGCGACACGGCGGGGCGGCGGCTGCCGCTCGCCGAGGTGGGGCCGGTCGCCTGGTCCGAGGGCGAGCGGATGGCCGCGCTGGTGTACGCGGGCCGCGTGGTCGAGAGCGACGAGGAGAAGGCGCTGTGAGCGACGTACGACCGCTGGGGAACGAGGCTCCGGGCGAGCGGGCCGGGTCGGCGCGTGCGGCCGGGGGGCCGGACAGGGTTCTGCTGGACGCCGGAGGAGTCCTGCCGTACGGGAGCGGCGCGGAGGGCGATGTGCTCACGGCGCGGGCGTACGGACACCCGGCGCTGGACGGGCGCGCCGTGGTCCGGCTGGTGCCCGAGGCGATCGGGGCGGCCGAGGACCTGTCGCTGGAGTACCTGGGGTTCGGCGCGCCGCGGGCGGAGCCGGTCGGCCGGGTCAGGCGGCAGTCGCTGGGCTTCCCCGCCTGGGCGCTGGTCAACGACCCGGGCAACGGGCATCACGCGCTGGCCGTGGTGAAGGAGATGGAGCGGCTGACCCGGCTCGTCACCACCAAACCGGGGCTGGCGAAGGAGGGGTTCGACGAGATCGGCGAGCGCCTGGACCGGTCCGTACCGCACTTCCTGCCCACTTTCTACGAGCAGGTGGCGCGGCTCTTCCTCGGGATCGAGTCCCGGCAGCACGCCTCGGTGTTCTTCGGCAAGGCGCGGGCGGCGGAGCAGCGGCATGCCCTGGCGGTGGACGAGACGCGGCTGCGTGAGGTGTTCCTGGAGTTCGCGGGGGCAGGCGCGCTGAGCGGCAAGGCGCTGCGTGAGCACGCGAAGGCGCTGACGGCCCGGCTGTCGGCGGCGGAGGCGTACGGACAGTTCCGGGCGGTCTCGCTGGAGCGGTGCGCGGCCGGACTCGCCCCGTACGCGGGCATGCTGGAGGACCTGCGGCGTCTCGCGAAGGGCGCGGGGCTGGACGCGGCGGAGGAGGAGCGGTCGCTGCTCGGGGAGATCATCCACACGGGTGCGATGAACCGGGCGGCGGGGAGCTTCTGGAAGTCGGCGCTGCCCGCGCTGTCAGCCGTCGCGGCCGGGGACCGCTCGGTGCGGGAGCGGCTGCTGACGCTGCTGCCGACCGCGGGCGGGGACCGGCCGGAGGAGTTCGACGCCTCCTGGCTGGAGTTGCTGGACCGGTGCGGCGCGGTCGAGCTGCTGGTGGACGGGACGGTGCCGGCCGCCGAGTGGCTCTCCGGGTGGGCCGGTCACCGGCGGCGCGGCTGGCGGAACTCCCGGCGGCTCCCCGCCGAACTGGCCCTGGTCGAACGGCTGGTGGACCGGCTGGTGGCGGACGGCACGCCGGTGCGGCTGCTGGGGAACCGCGGCCGACACGTGAGCGCGGACCTGGATCTGCTCGACGCGTGTCTGGCATGGGGTGTGCCGGTGGCCGGTCCCGCGCCGGGCGACAGCTGTCTCCGCCTCGACGAGTGGCTGTCCGACCCGTCCGCGGGGGCCAGGGACCTGGCGGCGCTCGCGGCCGATCCGCGGTTCACCGCGCTGCTGCGCGCCGGTGTGGAGGAGGCCGCGGACACCGGGGACGCCACGGAGCGGCTGGACAGGATCGTCGCCCACCCCGCGCTGCGCACGGCGCTCGTGGGCTGGCTCGGAGACCGGGCCGACGACCTGTCGCGGCCCTTCGGACTGCCGGAGCTGAGCGAGCAGTTGAGGCGGCTGAGCCGCTTCTCGTCCGGCCCGGTGCTGGCCACCGCGCCGGAGGCGGTCGCCCGGATCACGGCGGTCTCGCCCGCCCCTGCCCTGGCGAGGACCTTGCGCGCGGGCATCCTGGACGAGCTGGGCTGGCCCGCGCTGGAGGAGGCCCTGCCGGGGCTCGGCGAGGTCGCCCCGCCCGGTTCGAACCACTGGCACGGCCACGGCGCGGACCGCTTCTACCAGGTGGGGGACGCCTGGCCGGCCCTGCTGGTGCACCTCAACTCGGAGGCCGCGGCGGTGGGGCCCGCCGAGGTCCTCGACCGGCGGACCCTCCCCCTTCCGTCCGGGTCCGGCCAGGACCGGCACCGGGTGGCGGTCCGCTACGTGGGCGGCCAGTGGCTGGTCGCCCACGGGTACGGCGACGACCGGCGGGCCGTGTGGTCCGGGCGGCCCGCCGAGGTGTTCACACCCTCGGGCGACCTGTCCGACCACTGGTCGTACAGCAGGTCGGCGTCGTTCGAGCTGCCCGACGGCGGACGCTGCTACGGCGGCCGGCCGGTGTACGCGGGCGACACCTCGTTCGCCGCGGAGCGCCGCCCGGTCGCCTCGGACGGCATCTCCGTCTGGGTGCTGCACGAGGACCAGTGGTGGGAGTACGACCCGGAGTCCGCCCGCAGGGGCCGGATCTCGGTGCCCGGCTTCTTCGACTCGGCGCTCACGGGCGGCGGCGTACAGCTGGTGGAACACGCGTGCCGGCTGCTTCCCGTACAGCCGGGTCAGGAGTCCTCGCCGTTCGGCACGGCGGACGGGCTGCTGGGGTGGTGGGTGACGCACGACCCGAAGGCGCGGACGCTGACGGCCTGTTCGGTGGACGGCAGCCGCAGCCCGGCCGTGCCGCTGCCCGCGGACACGTTCCCCGGGCACCTCCCCACCAGCCTTCCCGTGCCGCCGCTGCGGCTGCCCGGCGGGGCCGTGCTGCACCTCCGGGAGACGACCGGATACCGCTCCCACATCGATGTGTACGACGCCGAGGGCATCCGTCTCGCCCAGGTGGAGGAGAACGACCGCGGCGGGGCGTACGCGGCCGGTACACCCCTCGTGGCGCCGCTGGCCCACTGGCACGCGCTGCGCCCTCGTGACGAGCGGGGCTCGGCCGTGCTGCGCACGGTGACCGACGAGGACGCGGCGGCGCTGCTGGCCGCCGTCGGCGAGGGGACGCACGCGGAGACGGTGGCGAAGGCCGGGGGAGTGGTGCGTGAACTGCTGCCCGGGGTCACGCACCCGGCGCTGGTGGCGGGCGTGGCCGGGGTGCTGGTGGAGGCGGCGCGGCACGCCGCGCGCGTGCGCACCCTCGCCGCGCGGGCCGCGCGGGACGGCTCGGACGGGCAGCGCGGGCCGGGGGCGCGGCACGCCTTCGACGGGGTGCTGAGCGAGACGTTCCGCGGCTTCGCCCGCTCACCGTACGCCCGCTACTACCCGTCCCGGGCACAGGGCGGCACGGCGGTCCTCGACCAGATCCGGCGGGTGCGCGAGGTACTGGCGCCGGGCGCGGTCCCGGGCCGTACGGAACTGAAGAGCGTGAGCGTGGGGTGGGTGACGCTGTGCGGTGCGGGCATGGCCGCGCTCGCGGTGCGGGCCGCCTCGCCCGCCACGGAGGAGAAGCAGCGGGCCGGGCTCCTGGAGTTCCTGGACACGGCGCTGTCCGTGGTGGCCGAAGGCTCCGGGGCGGCCGGAGCCGGGGCGGGGACCGGGTCGGGTGGTGACGCCCTGCTGATCGATCCGCGCGGCCGGCTGCGCACGGTGGAGCTGCGGACCCCGGCGAGCGGGGAGGGCCAGGCGTCCGGCGGAGAGGTGCGGCACGCGGGGGCGCGGCGGCTGCTGATCCTCGGCCATGTGCGCACCGACGGGAAGGACGCGTTCTGGCATGCCGTCGAGTACGACCCGGCCGGGGCCTTCGGCGGCTGGGACGGCGGCACGGTCGTCGCGTCGGAGGTGCTGGGCGCGGCGGACGACCCGCTGCGTGCGCCCGCGGTGCGTCGCCTGGTGGAGCTGGTCCGGGAGCGCGGGCCGCTGGCGTACCGCCCGGAGTGGGCCGTGGACTTCGCGGAGCGGGTCGGGACGACGGCTGTCGCGGCCGCCCTGCTCCAGCTGGGAGCCCCCGGGCTGAACGGCTACCGGGGGCAGGACGTGCTGAGCGCCGGGTATCTGGAGCCACTGGGTGCGAAGAGCGCCGAGGCCCAGGTGGGGCGCGCCGCGCTGAGTGCGCTGAGCGCGGCGGAGCTGACCACGTACACCGCATTGCTGCTGCCCGGTGATCCGGCGCGGGTGGCGGAGCTGTGGACGGACGGCTTCGCGGTGGAGCCGGTGGCCGGCGCGTGGATCGCCGCGCGCGGCCGTCGGCGGGCCACCCCGGCGTGGCTGGTCCGGCGGATGGTCGCCGAGGGGTTCGGCGGGACGGTGGTGAACGACGCGCTCAACCCGGAGCTGCTGGAGTCGCTGACGGGCCGTACGGAACAGCGCCTGGTCGACGGCGCGCTGGAGGCGGCCGAACCGCACCGGCTGCTGACGGCGTCCGAGCTGGCCGGGCTGGTGGACGCGGTGCGCTGGCTGGCGTACCGGCTGCCGTACGGCGACCCGCTGCGCGCCGTCCTGCCGACGACGGTGCGGAGGGTGCGCGAGCGGCTGGCCGACCCGGGGCTGCTGCTGCACCTGGGTGTCGACCGGGACTCGGCGTGGGACCCGGTGTCGCCGCGGCTGCGCGAGGCGCACGGGGTGGCGCCGACGCGCGCGGCGGGCGAGAAGGAGCTGTTCGAGCTGTCCCCGGCGCTGGTGCTGGCGCCGGACCGGTACGGCCAGGGCGCGGACTCGGTCTGGCTGCGTCCGGCGGCGGTCCTGCCGCGCGATGCCATGGGCGGGCCCGGACACGCGGGGGCGGGCGGGCCCGACCATCCTGATCTGAAGCTGCTGGCGGCGATGGCGGGCCACGCGCCCGCGCTGGCTGCCCTGCGGACGGTGCTGGGCGACGAGTTCATGGAGCTGGTCTCGGCCGACGGCGCGCCGGGGGCGCAGCAGAACCCGTGCCTCAGCGCCCCGGAGCTGGTGGCGGAGGCGGCCGGGCGGTCGGGGCTCTCCGAGGACGCGGCGGCGCTCTATCTGATGCTGCTCGCGCTGCCGGATCCGACGGACCGGAACCAGTCCGCGTGGACCGGCTGGAAGCCCGCCCGGATGAAGAAGGCACGGGCCGAACTGGCCGCCACCGAACTGGTGGTGGAGGCCAAGCGGGCCAGGGCGGGCCGGTCGCTCTTCCTGCCCGGCGGCTGGCTGGAGGCGTCCGCGCCGCGACTGCCCTCGGAGAGCTGGAAGACGGCGCTCCTGGCGATGGACCTACCGGGGTTCGTGGTCGGCCACCGGCCGGTGGAGCGGCTGTTCGAGGCTGCCTGGCGGCGGGTCGCCGAGGGGGACGCGCCGGGGTACGAGGAGTTCCAGGGGCGCGGCGGGCGCGGCCGCCGGGGAGGCCGACGATGACGGACGCGGGGAGGCCCGGCGCGGGACCGGTGAGCGTGGGAGCAGGTGCGGGACCGGTAGGCATGGGAACGGGACCGGTAGGCATGGGAACAGGTACGGGTCCGGCGGGCAGGCCGTCGGGCGGCGGCACAGGCACGGAGAAGGACGGCGCGGGGATGGGTACGGAGAGGGATTCCGGGGCAGGGCCGGGGCGGCAGCTGGAGCTCCCGGAGGACCGGTACGCGGCGGAGCTGGCGTTCCTGGCGGCGTACGACACGGGACCGCGGCCGCCGAGCTGGCGGCTGACGCCCCGCGCGGTGGTGCTGTTCATCTGCGGTTCCGGCGCTGAGCCACTGCGCGCCCCGGGCGGCGAACAGCTCGTCGTCACAAGGAAGTTCGTGGGCGACCGGTCGCTGGTGGAGCGCTGTGTGGTGACGCTGGCGGGCGAGCGCGGGCTGCTCCTCGTCGGTGAGCCGGGCACGGCGAAGTCGATGCTCTCCGAGCTGCTGGCCGCCGCCGTCTGCGGCGCCAGCACGCTCACCGTGCAGGGCACCGCGGGCACCACGGAGGACCAGCTCCGCTACGGCTGGAACTACGCGATGCTCCTCGCCAAGGGCCCGAGCAGGGAAGCCCTGGTGCCTTCCCCGGTTCTCACGGCCATGACGCGCGGCGCCGTGGCCCGGGTCGAAGAGGTCACCCGCATGCTGCCGGAGGTGCAGGACTCGCTGGTCTCGCTGCTCTCCGAGCGCCGGATGTCGGTGCCCGAACTGGCGGGCGGGGACGGCGGGGAGGGAACGGTGCACGCGGTCCCCGGCTTCACGCTGATCGCCACGGCCAATCTCCGCGACAAGGGGGTCTCCGAGATGTCCGCCGCGCTGAAGCGCCGGTTCAACTTCGAGACGGTCGGCCCGATCGACGATCTGGAGGCCGAGACGGCGCTGGTCCGTGCCCAGGCGACGGCGGCCCTGGCGCGCGGCGGCACGGAACTCCTGGTGGACGACACGGTGCTCGAAGCGCTGGTGACGGCGTTCCGGGAGCTGCGCACCGGGCGGAGCGCGGAGGGCTGGGAGATCGAGCGCCCCTCGACGGTGATGTCGACGGCGGAGGCGGTCCACGTCGCCACGTCGATGGGGCTGGGCGCGGCCTATCTCGGCGAGGGCCGGGATGTCGTACGGACACTGCCGGGCCATCTGCTCGGCACCGTACGCAAGGACGACCCTGCCGACCACGCGCGGCTGCTGGGTTACTGGGACGGCCCGGTCCGGCGCCGTGCGGAGGCGGGGGCGCCGCTGTGGCGGACGCTGTGGGAGCTGCGCCATGAGCTGGGGTGACGCGGGGGCCGGTCGGGCGCCGGTCGATCAGGCGCCGGTCGATCAGGCCGCGGCCGGTGGGGCGGGCGGCGACGCCGCCGGGGTCCCGGGGGCGCTGGAGGCGCTCGCCGGATGCCGGGAGCCGTATCTGATCGGGGTACGGCACCACTCCCCGGCGCTGGCCGCGGCCGTACCGGCGATGCTGGCGGAGGCGGCGCCGGAGGTGGTGTTCGTCGAGCTGCCGGAGGAGTTCGGGGCCTGGCTGCCGTATCTCGCCGACCCGGAGACGGTGCCGCCGGTCGCGCTGGCGGGCACCACGGCGGGCTCGGACGGCCCGGGGGACGGGGCGGGGAGCGGGCTGGTGTTCCTGCCGTTCGCGGAGTTCTCGCCGGAGCTGGCCGCCATCCGCTGGGCGAGGGCGGCGGGGGTGGAGGTCGTCGCCTTCGACCTGCCGCTGGCGGTGCGGGCGACCGCGCGCCGCGGGGAGGAGACCGGGGCGGTTGCGCCGGAGCCGCGGGGCGGATCGGGCATCGTGCCCGGCACGCTCGCCGCCGCGCTGCGCGCCCGGGCCGGCGGGCGGCCCGGCGACGACCTGTGGGACCGGCTCGTCGAGGCCGTGGCCCCCGGGGCGGACTCGGAGGCGCTGCGCCGGGCCGCGCTGCTGGTCGGCTGGGCGCTGCGGGCCGACGCGGGCGCGGTGGACCCGTACGACCTGCGGCGTGAGGCGAACATGCGGCGGCGGCTGGCGGAGCACCAAGGGCGCCGTACGGCCGCCGTGATCGGGGCCTTTCACGCGCCCGCGCTGCTGCCTGGCGGTGCGGAGGCGGACGGTGCGGAGACGGACACCTGCGCGAGCGCAGGGGACGGCGCCGGGGAGGTCGTCACCTCGCTCGTGCCGTACGCGTACGCGCTGCTGGACGAGCGGTCCGGGTACCCGGCGGGGATCCGGGATCCGGAGTGGCAGCGCGGGGTGTATCTCGCCGGTGGTGACCGCGCGCTGCTGGACGATTTGCTGACGGCGGCCGCGGTGCGGATCTGCGCGTCCGTACGGGACGCCGGGCACCCGAGCGGACCGGTGGACGCCCGTGAGATCGTCCGGGTCGCCCGGGACCTCGCGGCGTTGCGCGGGCTGCCCGCCGCCGGGCGCGGGGAGTTGGTGGAGGCGGTGCAGACCGTCCTCGCGCAGGGGCGGGTGCTCGGGCGGGGCCGGGTCGTGGCCGCCGCCATGGAGAAGGTCCTGGTCGGCTCGCGGCAGGGCCGGCCGGCCCCCGGCACCCCGCGTTCGGGGCTGGGACCTGCCGTGGAGGCGCTGCTCGGCGAGTTGTCGCTGCCCACTCCGGCCGATCCGGGCCGGCGTGAACTGCGCCTCGACGCACACCGCGGGGAGCGGGACCGGCGCCGCGAGCTGTGTCTGCGCCGGCTGGCCGCCTGCCGGATCCCGTACGGCGAGGAGGGCGAGGTGGCGGCGGTGGGCGAGGCGGCGCCGCTGACCACGCGCTGGGTGGTGACCTGGACCCCGTCGACGGCGGCGATGCTCGACCTGGCGGGCGCGCACGGGGTGACGCTCGACCAGGCGGCGGCCGGGATGCTGCGCAGACGGCGCGCGGCGGAGCGGAGCGCGGGTGGCCCGACGGCCGCCGAGGTGCTGGCCGGCCTGCTGGAGGCGGCGCGCTGCGGGCTGCCCGTACTGGCGGCGGAGCGGCTGACGGAGACGGCCGCGCTGCTGCCGGACTCGGGCACCCTGCCCGAACTGCTCGCGGGGCTCGCCCTGTTGGACCGGATCCGGTCGGGTCATCTGCCGGGCTTGCCGACGGGGTGGGAGCGGGTCGCGCTCGACGCGGCGTACGAGGAGCTGGCCACGGCAGGGATCCGCGCCCTCGACGGGCTGGCGGGCTCCACGGATCCGGCGGACGCGCGGGCCCTGGTGGCGCTGGCGGACCGGGCCACAGCGGCCCCGGGACGTGCGGCGGACGGATCCCAGGCCCCGACGACCGGGGGCGGTGGACTGCGGCTGGACGCGGCGCTGCGGCGGCTCGACGCCGAGGGGACACCGCTGATCCGGGGTGCGGCGGGGGCGGCCCGGGTCCTGCTGGGGCAGCGGGAGGCGCGGGAGTTCGGCGTCCGGGTGGCGTCCCGCGTGGACGGCGCGACCACATCCGGGCTCCGTACCGATCTGGCGGGCTTCCTGCGCGGGACGCTGCTGGCGGCGGGCCCGCTGCTGGAGACTGGCGGGGCGCTGGACCCGCTGCTGGAACGGGTCGAGTCGCTGTCCGACCGGGGGTTCCTCGACCGGCTGCCCGCGCTGCGGGCGGGGTTCGACATCCTCTCCCCCGCGGCCAGATCACGTCTGCTGGCCGCGGTGCAGGACCGCACGGGCCTCGCCGCGGGCACCCTCCCGCCCGCGTTCTCCGACCCGGCGGCCCTGGCGCTCCTCGCCTCGGCCGACCTGGCGGGCCGGGAGGCCCTGGCGGCACGGGGTCTGGCCGGCGCGGCGGAGCAGGAGCCGACGGCGGAAAGGGCGGAGCCGGGTACCTCCGCCTCGCTCCGCCGGGAAGGCACCGCGGCGGCGGCCCGCCCCGTACCGGAGGGCGCGGAGCCGGTTCTCGGCGCCGGGGAGCGGTGGCGGTTGCTGCTCGGCAAGGGGCGGGGGCTCGGCGTCCGGGCGGCGCGGATCGCGGGGGCGCTCGACGAGTTGTACGGGTACGGGCACGGCGAGGGCGCCCGGAGCGAGGAGCGGACCGGAAGCGGAAGCGGCGGCGGGGACGGGGCCCCGTATCCCGATGTGCGCTCCTGGTCTGCGGAGCTGGCCGCGCTCTTCGGGCCCGGCGTGCGCGAAGAGGTGCTCGCCGCCGCCGCCGAGGCCGGCCGGCTCGATGCCGCGCTGGAACTCGACCCGGCGGCGGCCCGGCCCTCCGTGGAGCTGCTGCGTACGGTCCTGTCGTACGCGGGCGGTCTCCCCGAGCAGCAGCTCGCCCGGCTGCGGCCTCTGGTGGCGCGGCTGGTCGCCGAGTTGACGGAGGCACTCGCCAACCGGATGCGTCCCGCGCTCACCGGGCTCGCGCATCCGCGCCCGACGCGCCGGCCCGGTGGCCCGCTGGATCTCTCCCGTACGCTGCGCGCGAATCTGGCGACGGCCCGCCGGGACCCGGAGACCGGCGCGGTGACGGTCCTGCCGGAGCGGCCCGTCTTCCGCACCCGGGCCCGTAAGTCGGCGGACTGGCGGCTGATCCTGGTCGTGGACGTCTCGGGGTCCATGGAGGCGTCCACGATCTGGGCCGCGCTCACCGCCTCCGTGCTGGCCGGGGTCCCGGCTGTCAGCACACACTTCGTCGCGTTCTCC
The DNA here is from genome assembly GCF_042752355.1 of Streptomyces sp. NPDC059255. Taxonomy (NCBI): domain Bacteria; kingdom Bacillati; phylum Actinomycetota; class Actinomycetes; order Kitasatosporales; family Streptomycetaceae; genus Streptomyces; species Streptomyces sp. NPDC059255. The sequence goes on along the minus strand of NZ_JBHYZP010000015.1, from coordinate 145,168 downwards.
ACCGAAGTGGTCGACCTGACGGACCGGGTGGAGGACCCGCTGAGCCTGCTGCTGGAGGTCCGGGTCGGCGGCGGTACGAACATCGCGCGCGGGCTGCGGCACGCCCGCGAGCTGATGACCGTACCGTCGCGCACGCTGACCGTGCTGATCAGCGACTTCGAGGAGGGCGGCCCGGTCTCCCCGCTGCTCGCCGAGGTACGGGCGCTGGTCGACTCGGGCTGTCAGGTCCTGGGCTGCGCCTCGCTGGACGACGAGGGACGGCCGCGCTATTCGGCGGGCGTGGCGGGCCAGTTGGTGGGGGCGGGCATGCCGGTCGCGGCGCTCAGCCCCCTGGAGCTGGCCCGCTGGGTCGGCGAACGTGTAGGAGGAGCAGCCCGATGACCGGTTCCGCCCATTCCACTGAGCCCACCGGCTCCGCAGGATCCGTCGTCGCGGCCTCGCCTGCCACGGCCGTACTGCCGCCCGTGTCCGCCGAGGTCGCGGCCGGGGCGCTCGATCTGCTGCCCGCGCGGCTGCGCAAGCGGGTGGACGGGGCGGTCGCGAAGGTGGCCGGCTGGCCGGTGGAGGCCACTGCCGAGGGCATCCTCGTGCGCGTCGCGGAGGACACGGCGGTCACGCTGCGGGTGACGGGCGGGATCGTGGCCGACGCCGGGAGCGCGGTGTGCGACTGCCTGCTCGCCCCTGCCTGTCTGCACCGCGCGGCCGTGCTGTCCAGCGCCCCGCTCGCCCTGGGGGACGGAGGAGCGGGCGAGGAGGAGGCCACCGACGGGGGCGGGGGCGTCGGTCCTGGCCTGGGCGAGGGCGACAACGGCGACCACACGGGCGGGGGCGAGGGCGTTGACGAAGGCGGAGGCGGCCTGTTCCGGCTCACCGCCGCGCAGTCCGGTGCGCTGCGTTCCCTCGGCGATGCCGCGACCGCCGTGCTGGTCTCGGGTGTCGCCGGGTCCGGCGCCGTGCACCGCGCCGAGCTGCTGCACGCCGCGCACTCCGCGCGGCTGGCCGGGCTGCCCCGGCCGGCCGCCACCGCCGTCAGGATCGCGCGGCGGCTCGGCGAGGCCCGCTCCGACGACCCCGCGTTCCGGCTCTCCGAGCTCTCCGGCGAACTCGCCGAACTCCTCGGTCTGGTGCGCCGCCCGGCCGACGCGGCGGCGCCCGCCCGACGCGACTACCGGCCCGAGGGGCCGCTCCGGCTGTACGGGCTGTTCACCGAGCCCGTGGTGACGGCGTCCGGCTACGCGGGCGCGACCGTGTACGCGCTCGCCCCGGACGGCTCGCTCCGTACCCGCTCCGACGTGGCTCCCGGTGGTCCCGGCCGGGCCCTTCAGGCGTCGGGGACGCCGCTGCCCGGCGGCTGCGCGCTCGCCCTCCGGGAGCTGGGCGACGGCGGCGGGGTGATCCTCACCTCGCCGACGGTCTCGCCGGACGGGCGGATCGGCGGGGGCGGTCCGGTGCGTTCCGTACGGGCGCCGGGTGCGGGGTGGCGGGACGCGCCGCTCGCCGCGCTCTGGGAGCGACCGCCGGCGGCGCAACTGGCTTCGGCTCTGCGGTGGTTGGCCGAGCCCGTCGAGACCAGGGGCGCGGGTGGCGATCTGCTCTTCCTCGACGGCGTCCTCACCGGCCCCGAGCCGGGCGGCGGGGGGACGGGGTTCGCCGTGTCCGGTGGGCCCGTGCTGCGGCTGGCGGCGCCCGACGAGCGGCCGGAGCTGCCCTACGCGGAGAACCTGGCGCTGTTCGCCACCCGCCCCGGGTCGGCCCTGCGGCTGGTCGCCCGGGTCGTACCGGACCGCCCCGACCTCGTGCACGTACTGGCCGCCTCCTGGACGGGCCACGACGGCGAGCCCGTCCGGGTGGACCTGGGGCTGCGCCGGCTCAACCGCTCGCACCTCCCCGCCGTGGGGGACGACCGGCCGGTGACCCCCGTGCCGGGTGCACGGCCGGCGCTCCCCGTCGAGCTGGATCTGCTGCGCCGGGCCGTGGACCGCGCGGTGGCGGGCGGGCGCGCGGTGTCCGCCGCGGGGGTGGCGGACGAACTCCCCCGCCGGTTGCGGGCCGTGGGCCTCACCACCGGCGCGCGGCGGGCCCTCGCGCTGGCCGAGGCGGCGGCGGACCGCCGCCACGACGTGCTGGGCCGGCTGCTCCCCGCCGATCCCGAGGGCTTCGCCCTCGCCTGGCTCGCGGCGTCGGTCTATACGGCGGCGGCGGCCGAATCACTGCTGCTGGCGGCCTGGGCACCGCCGGAGATATCCGTCGGCTGACCATAGGCCGGACGGGCCGGACGGGCCGGGCAGGCCGGGCAGGATGGGCAGGACTGGGCAGGACGACCGGTGCGTCACGAACTATTGGGCGCTGTCGATCGTCGTACAGGGGACGGGCCGCTCGGGCCCACGCCCGAGCCCACCGGGACCACCTCAGGGGGGAACATGCCGCTGCCCAGACCCGCGAAGGCGCTGAAGTCGGTGACGGCGTGGCGGCCGGCGAGAGCGCTGACGGGGGTCAAGGCACTGCTCGGTGAGGGCCGCGTGCGACGGCGGCGCGCCGTGCAGGCCGTCATGCTGGGCAGTGTGTTCGCCCTGGCGCCGGCGGCCTGGGTGCACGCGGTCGCGGACAGCCGGGTCCGTACGGTCGCGGACGCGCCGGCCAGGGACGTCGCCGTGGTCTTCGGCGCCGGGCTGCGGCAGGACCGGCCGGGGCCGTATCTCGCCCATCGGCTGGACGCCGCCGCCGAGTTGTACCGCGCGGGCACGGTGAAGGTCGTGCTGGTCACCGGGGACAACAGCCGGGTGGAGTACGACGAGCCCGACGCCATGCGCACCTACCTCGTGGAGCGCGGGGTGCCCGACGGGCGGATCGTCAGCGACTACGCGGGATTCGACTCCTGGGACTCGTGCGTACGGGCCAGGAAGATCTTCGGGGTCGAGCGGGCGCTGCTGGTGACGCAGGGCTTCCACGTTCGGCGTGCGGTGGCGCTCTGCGAGGCCGCGGGGGTCGACGCGTACGGGGTCGCGGTCGCCGAACCGCGCAACGTCACGTGGTACTACGGCGGGGTGCGGGAGATCTTCGCCGCCGGGAAGGCCGCGACCGACGCCCTCACGGACCGGCAGCCCATGTTCCTCGGGCCGCCGGAACCGGGCGTGGCGGAGGCGCTGGCCGACGCCCGCGTCCAGGCCGACGCCGGAGCCCGGACCGACGCCCGCGTCCAGGCCGACACCCACGGCCGCCCGGGAGGCGCTACGGAGGCGGAGTGACGTACGCGATCCAGTCGCCGCCCGCGATCAGCCGTCCCCCGCGCCGCAGCCGGCGCGCCACCCGGGGCGCTGCGAAGTACACCCAGGCCGGGGCCGTGGTGCCGTCGGCGCGCAGGACGTCGCGGACGGCCCGCTCGTACAGGTTGCGCGGATCCCCGGGCGCCGCGTACTCCTCCAACTCGTCCAGGACCGCGAGCAGTTCGCCGTACGCCTCATGCGTGGCCGTCACCAGCTCCCCCACGACGACCGGCTCGTTCCCCCTCCCACCCACGTTCCCGGCTTCGGTCCCGGGGATCTCGACCGCGTACGGGTAGCCGGGGCCGTCGTACAGCCACGCCCCCGCGAGGCGGGCCGGCTCCTCGCGCACCGTACGGCCGCGCAGGAACAGGTCATGGTTGTGCTCGCCGGGCCGCAGCGTGCCGTAGACGAAGAACGGCAGTGGCCCCCCGGGCCGGCCGCCGCACGGGCGGCCCTCGGACGGGCGGCCCTCGGACGGGCGGCCCTCGGACGGGTCCGGTGCGACCGCCGTCATGCGCCGGCGGTCTCCTCCGTGAGCCACGCCAGATACTCCGCGCTTCCCCTCACCACCGGCAGGGCGATGATCTCGGGTGTGTCGTAGTCGTGGGCGGCCTTCAGGTGTGCTTCCAGGGCGTCGTAGCGCTCCGCGACCGTCTTGAACAGGATCTGCCACTCCTCGGCGGTCTCGATCACGCTCTGCCAGCGGTAGACGGAGGTGACCGGCGCGGAGATCTGCGCGCAGGCGGCGAGCCGCGCCTCGATCACGCCCCGGGCCAGCGCCTCCGCCTTGTCGGCGCTGTCCGTCGTGGTGAGCACGGTCAGATATGCGGAAGGAGACAAGGGCGCGGACGAGGGCGGAAGCGGTGGCAGGGGCGCGGACACGGCAGGGCTCCTTCGGGAGGTCGCACGGGTGGTCGTACCACACCACAGAACCTGCCCGCGTGTCCTCCCCCTCTCCCCGTCAGCCGCCGTACGGGCGGACGGCCTTCGCCTCCCGCAGCGCCAGGCCCCACCAGGCGAGCTGGTCGAGCATCGCGGTGGCCGCCGCGTCACAGCCGGCGGAATCCTTGGGCCGGCCCGTCTCGTCGAAGTGGCCGCCCGCGTTGTGGAAGGAGACGGTGTCCCGGACGGTGACGGCGTGCAGCTCGGCGAAGACCTGCCGGAGCTGCTCGACGGCGCGCAGGCCGCCGGAGATCCCACCGTACGAGACGAAGCCGACGGGCTTGGCCTGCCACTCGGCGTAGTGCCAGTCGATGAACGACTTCACGGTGGCGGGGAAGGAGTGGTTGTACTCGGGCGTGAGGACGACGAACGCGTCCGCGCCCGCCAACGGCGCGGAGACTTTGGCGAGTTCGGCCCGGACGGCGGGTTCCGGCCGGAAGGAGAGGGCGGTCGGCAGCTCCACGCCCGCGAGATCGATGAGTTCGGTGGTGAAGTCGGCGCGCCGGGCGGCGCGGGAGAGGAACCAGTCGGAGACGACGGGGCCGAAGCGCCCTTCGCGGTTGCTGCCGAGGATGACGGCGAGCTTCAGCGGCGCGGGCTCGGTGACGGCCGCCGGGCCGGTGACGGCCGCCGGGCCCGCCTTGCTGGACATGTTCGTAGGCATGAGGCAAGCCTGTTACCTCAACCAAGGTTGGGGTCAAGCCGCCGCCGGCCGGCCGGGCGACCGGGCGACCGGCATACGGTGAGGGGCATGACGACCACTTCACCGCTCCTCGTGACCGAGGTCGACGGGCGGCCCGCCACCGCCGACGATCTGCGCCTGCGCGCGCTGGACTCGTACGGGCACTTCACCGCCCTCCAGATCAGGGACGGCCGGACGCGCGGTCTCGGCCTGCACCTCGCCCGGCTGGACGCCGCGACCCGCGAACTGTTCGGCACCGGGCTGGACGGCGAGCACGTACGGGGGCTGCTGCGGCACGCGCTCGGCGAGGTACGGGACGCCTCGGCGCGGGTGTACGTCCACCGGTCCGAGGGCACGGCCGAGCCGACGCTGATGGTGACCGTACGGCCGCCCGTGGCCCTGACGGAGCGGGCGCAGGGGCTGATGTCGGTCCCGTACCAGCGGCCCGTGGCGCACATCAAGCACCTCGGGGGCTTCGCCCAGGTGCATTACGGACAGCTGGCGCGGCGCGCGGGGTTCGACGACGCGCTGCTGGTCGGCCCGGGCGGGGTGGTGTCGGAGAGCGCGATCGCCAATGTCGCCTTCTGGGACGGCGACTCGGTGATCTGGCCGGACGCCCCGGCCCTGACCGGCATCACCATGGCACTGGTGGAGCCGCTGCTCCCGGCCGCCGGACTGCCCTCCGTACGCCGTGAGGTCACCCTCGCGGGACTCTCCTCGTACCGGGCCGCCATCCTCACCAACTCGCACGGGATCGCCCCGGTCGCGCGGATCGACGGAACGGTCCTGCCGGGCGACGACGCGCTGTTCAAGGCGGTGCGCGAGGTGTACGAGACGGTGGCGTGGGACCGGATCTGAGGCACGGACGCACACGGGCACCGCCCGGCCGAACCGGCTCAGAACCGACTGCGAACCGACTCCGGACCGGCTCTCCGTCACCCGTTCGGAACGGGCCGGAAGGCGCGCGCCGCTCCGGGCGCCTTATCTCGGAGGTGACGGCGAGGAGACGGCCCCCGTGGTTCGGTGCTTCGGCGCTTCGGTGCTTCCGTATCCGCGTCCGTCGGCACCATCCGGGTCGCGGCGGAGGTGGGCCTTCCGGCCACCCCCGCCGTCGGCGGGAGCCGGCCCCTGCGCCGCCGGGCGAGCGGCGCGCGGGGAGGCCGGCCGGCGGGCCCTCCTCCCCGCCACGTCCCGCCCGGCGCCACACGGCGCCGTTCGCCCCGTCCCCGTCAGGCCGGCAGCCGACGGGGGCGGGGCCCCTCACGCCGTCCACTGGTCGAACGCGAGCTTCGCGACCAGCGAGAACACCACCACCAGCAGCACCCCGCGGACGAACTCGCTGCCCTTGCTGAGCGCCATCCGCGCGCCGAGCATCCCGCCCGCCAGGTTGAAGACCGCCATCAGCCCTGCGAGCTGCCACAGCACCGTGCCCTGGTACGCGAACATGGCGAGCGCCCCGGCGTTCGTGCAGACGTTCACGATCTTCGCGGTGGCGGACGCCGTCACCAGATCCAGGTGGAGCACCGCCGTGAGCCCCAGCACCAGAAACGTTCCCGTCCCCGGCCCGAAGAGTCCGTCGTAGAAACCGATCCCGCCGCCCACCAGCACGATCGCGAGGACCGTACGGCGCCGCCCCACCGGGCCGCCCGCCCGCTCCCGGCCGAACGCCGGCCGCAGCAGCACGAAGGCGGCCACCCCCAGCAGCACCACCATGATCACCGGACGCAGGGTCGCGCTGCTGATCCCCGCCGCGAAGAACGCGCCCGTCATCGACCCGGCGAGGGCCATGACCCCGATCCGTACGGCCGTCCCCACGTCCACCGGCGCCCGGCGCGCGAAGGTGACCGCCGCGCCCGTGGTGCCCACGATGGCCACGGCCTTGTTGGTGCCGAGGATGTGCGCGGCGGAGACCTGCGGCAGCCCGAGCAGCATCGCGGGCAGGAGCAGCAGCCCTCCCCCACCGACCACTGCGTCGATCCAGCCCGCCACGGCGGCGGCGAGGCAGAGCAGGACAAGGACGGTCAGCGATATCTCGGGCACGGTCGCGACCTTATGAAGCGGATACATGGCCTGTCCAACCACATAGGCACACGACCTGGGCGAACGACGTAAAGGAACGCTTCGGGCGCCCGCCGCACGCCACGCGCCAGCCACGCCACGCCAGGAAACGCTCTCCCCTCCCGCGCCCCTCACACCCGCACGCCGGGCGCGCTGAGCGCAGCGTTCCGTACGGGAAACGGGGGCGATGCGGCCGGGTAACAGCCACCGCGCAGGCTTCCAGCCACGACCTACCCGATGGAGGCCCCGAGATGTCCACCCCCACGATCGTGGTCGTCGGCCACGGAATGGTCGGTCAGCGGTTCCTGGAGGCCCTGGCCGAGCGCGGCGTGACCGAGCGGTCCCGGGTCGTGGTCCTCTGCGAGGAGCCGCGCCCCGCCTATGACCGGGTGCGGCTGACCTCGTACTTCGACGGCCGTACGCCCGAGGACCTCAGCCTCGTGGAGCCGGACTTCATGACGCGGCACTCCATCGAGCTCTATCTCGACGACCCGGCCGAGACCGTCGACCGCGCCGCCCGCACGGTCACGTCGCGGGCCGGGCGCGTCTTCCCGTACGACACGCTCGTGCTGGCCACCGGCTCGTACCCCTTCGTGCCGCCCGTGCCGGGCAAGGACGCCACCGGCTGTTTCGTCTACCGCACCATCGAGGATCTGCTCGCGATCGAGGAGTACGCGATGACGGCCCGCACCGGCGCCGTCGTCGGCGGCGGGCTGCTCGGTCTGGAGGCGGCGGGCGCGCTCAAGGGGCTCGGGCTCGACACGCACATCGTGGAGTTCGCACCCCGGCTGATGCCCGTGCAGGTCGACGAGGGCGGCGGCGCGGCCCTGCTGCGCACGATCGAGTCGATGGGGCTGACCGTCCACACCGGTGTGGGGACGCAGGAGGTGACGACGGACGCCGCCGGGACCGTCACCGGGATGGCGCTGTCGGACGGCTCCGCGCTCGACACCGATCTCGTCGTCTTCTCGGCGGGGGTGCGCCCGCGCGACCAGCTCGCCCGCGACGCGGGGCTGACGGTCGGGGAGCGCGGCGGCATCGCGGTGGACGCGCAGTGCCGTACGTCCGACCCCGCCGTCTTCGCGATCGGCGAGTGCGCGCTGGCCTCGGACGGGCGGGTGTACGGGCTGGTGGCGCCCGGGTACGAGATGGCCACGACGGTCGCGGACCTGCTCGCGGCGGACGGCGCCCGGCCGGACGGGTCCGGCTTCACCGGCGCCGATCTGTCGACCAAGCTGAAGCTGCTGGGCGTGGACGTGGCGTCGTTCGGTGACGCGCACGGCGCCGCGCCGGGCTGTCTGGACGTCGTCTACTCCGACGCGCAGGCCGGTGTCTACAAGAAGCTGGTCGTGGACGGGGCAGGCACGCTGCTCGGCGGTGTGCTCGTCGGGGACGCCGACGCGTACGGCATGCTGCGCCCGCTCACCGGGAGTGTCCCGCCGGTCTCCGCGGCCCAGTTGGTGCTGCCGGCCGGGCTCGGCGCACCGCCGGCGATGGGTCCGGAGTCCCTGCCGGACGAGGCGGTGATCTGCAGCTGCCACAACGTCACCAAGGGCGCCATCTGCGCCTGCTCGTCGCTGCCCGAGGTGAAGAAGTGCACCAAGGCCGGTACGGGCTGCGGCAGTTGCGTCAAGGTGATCGGTCAGTTGCTGGCGGCGAGCGGCAACGGCCCGGCGGACAAGGGGCTGTGCGGCTGCTTCCCGTACACCCGCAGCGAGCTGTACGAGATCGTCCGCACCCTGCGCCTCACCTCGTACGCCGCGCTGCTCGACGGGCACGGCCGGGACGGGGCGCGCGGCGGTGACGGCTGCGAGATCTGCAAGCCGGCCGTCGGCTCGATCATCGCCTCGCTCGCCCCCGCGCTGGGCATGAGCGGATACGTACTGGACGGCGAACAGGCCGCGCTCCAGGACACCAACGACCATTTCCTCGCCAACATCCAGCGCAACGGATCGTATTCGATCGTGCCGCGGATCCCCGGTGGCGAGATCACCCCGGAGAAGCTGATCGTGATCGGCGAGGTGGCCCGGGACTTCGGCCTCTACACGAAGATCACGGGCGGCCAGCGGATCGACCTGTTCGGCGCCCGGGTGGACCAGCTGCCGCTGATCTGGACCCGGCTGGTGGACGCGGGCTTCGAGTCGGGGCACGCCTACGGGAAGTCGCTCCGTACGGTCAAGTCCTGCGTGGGGCAGACCTGGTGCCGCTACGGCGTACAGGACTCGGTGAAGATGGCGATCGACCTGGAGCTGCGCTACCGGGGGCTGCGCTCGCCGCACAAGCTGAAGTCGGCGGTGTCGGGGTGCGCGCGCGAGTGCGCGGAGGCGCGCGGCAAGGACTTCGGGATCATCGCCACGGCCAACGGCTGGAACCTGTACGTCGGCGGCAACGGCGGCGCCGACCCGCGCCACGCGGATCTGCTGGCCCAGGATCTCAGTGACGCCGAACTGGTGCGGCTGATCGACCGGTTCCTCATGTTCTACATCCGCACCGCCGACCGGCTGGAGCGCACCTCCGCGTGGCTGGAGCGGATCGAGGGCGGTCTCGACCATGTGCGGGACGTGGTGGTCCACGACTCGCTGGGGCTCTGCGCGGAGCTGGAGGGACTGATGGCCGCGCATGTCGACGGATACCGGGACGAGTGGGCGGAGACGATCAACGACCCCGAGCGGCTGCGGCGGTTCGTGTCGTTCGTCAACGCGCCCGACGCGCGGGACCCGTCGGTGAAGTTCGTACCGGAACGCGATCAGGTCAAGCCGGACCTGGTCTTCCTCACCCTGGAAGGGGCGAACGCCAGATGACCGCATCAGAGTTGACCGCGTCGGACACGCTGGAAGTACTGCTCGGGGACGACGAGTGGTTCCCCGTCTGCGAGCTGCCCGCGCTCATCCCGGGCCGGGGGGTGGCCGCGCTGCTCCCGGACGGCCGTCAGGTGGCGGTGTTCCTGGACCGGTCGGGCCGGCCGTACGCCGTCTCCAACCGGGATCCGTTCTCCGGGGCGTACGTCCTGTCCCGGGGCCTGACCGGTACGCACGAGGGACGGTTCTTCGTGGCGTCGCCGCTGCTCAAGCAGCGCTTCGAGCTGGCGACCGGCCGCTGCCTGGACGACGAGGAGGTCGCCGTCGAGGCGTACGAGATACGGGTACGGGCGCGGGTACCCGCCACGGCCTGACGCCCCGGGCAGCACGGCGGGTGCCGGTGTCGGGACCGGTGCCGGGGCCGGCCCCGGCACCGGCACCGGCAAAGTCCGCCAGGTGTTCAGCCACCGGCCACGCACAGCCGCTACGCTCCTGCGCCGTGCGACCCCGTGGCGCCGGCCGGTGTCGCGGGGCGGTCACCACACCCCCTGGAGCGACCCGTGGAACGTCGCAACTTCCTGCGCGGAGCGGTCATCGGCACCTCGGCCGCGGCCTTCGGTGGCACCCTCTGGCGCGGCGCGGCCCTCGCCGCACCCGCGCAGCCCGGCACCGGCCCCTACGGGGCGCTCGGCTCGGCGGACGCCAACGGCGTCCGGCTGCCCGCCGGGTTCACCAGCCGGGTCGTCGCCCGGTCGGGCCGGCAGGTCACCGGCACGTCGTACACCTGGCACAACGCGCCGGACGGCGGGGCCTGTTACGCGGACGGCACCGGTTGGATCTATGTCTCCAACTCGGAGATCAACCCGTCGGGCGGGGCGAGCGCCGTCCGGTTCTCCGCGGCGGGCGCGATCACCGGCGCGTACCGGATCCTCTCCGGCACCCGGCAGAACTGCGCGGGCGGCAGCACCCCGTGGCGGACCTGGCTCTCCTGCGAGGAGGTCGACCGCGGCTATGTGTACGAGACCGACCCGTGGGGCGTGGCCGCGGCGGTACGGCGCGACGCGATGGGCCGCTTCAAGCACGAGGCGGCGGCGGCCGACCCCGTGCGCCGCACCGTCTACCTCACCGAGGACACCACCGACGGCTGCTTCTACCGCTTCACGCCCACCACATGGGGCGATCTCTCGGCGGGCCGGCTGGAGGTCCTCGTCGCCGGGACAGCCACCAGCGGGCCGGTGAGCTGGGCGGCGGTCCCCGACCCGAGCGGGGCTTCGACGGCCACCCGCAACCAGGTCTCCGGCGCCAAGCGCTTCAACGGCGGTGAGGGGTGCTACTACGCGGACGACACCTGCTGGTTCACCACCAAGGGCGACAACCGCGTCTGGCAGTACAACGCGGCGGCGGGCACGATCGAGCTGGCGTACGACGACTCCCTGGTGTCCGGTACGGCGCCGCTCACCGGGGTCGACAACGTCACCGGTGCCGCGTCCGGCGATCTCTTCGTCGCGGAGGACGGCGGGAACATGGAGATCTGTGTGATCACTCCCGACGATGTCGTGGCGCCGTTCCTGCGGATCGACGGCCAGTCCGGCTCGGAGATCACCGGACCGGCCTTCTCGCCCGACGGCACGCGCCTCTACTTCTCCAGTCAGCGCGGCACCAGCGGGGTCTCCTCCGGCGGGATCACCTACGAGGTGACGGGGCCGTTCCGGGCGTAGAGCCCGTCCGCCGTGGCACGGCCCTCCAGCAGGGCCGTGCCCAACGGGGTCAGCGTGTGCAGCACGGCGTTGCCGTGGCGCAGCGTGACGACGAGCCCCGACTCGCGCAGCACGCAGGCGTGCTGGCTGGCCGAGGCGAGCGACACCCCTGTCCTGCGGGCGAGTTCGCTGGTGGTCGCGCCCTGCTCGATGGCCTGGAGGACCGCCGAGCGGGTGTGGCCGAGGAGCCGGCCGAGCGTGGGTCCGCCGCGCTCCGCGACGGCGGGCGCGTCGGAGTGGGTGACGGGGTAGACCAGGACGGGCGGCAGCGTCGGGTCGCGGTGGACCACGGCGGTGGAGCGGCAGAAGAACGACGGCTGAAGCAGCAGCCCGCGCCCGTCCAGGCGCATGTCACGCCGGACGGGATAGTCGGCCTCCAGGACGGAGCCGTTCCAGCGCAGCATCGGCGGGAGCGTGGCGAGCAGCCGCCCCGCGCCGCCGTCGAGCAGGGCCCGGCCGCGCAGCGCGCGGTCGCCGTCGACCCTGGCCCGTATCTGCGGCCAGTACGGCTCGACGGCGACGCGGTGGTACGTACGCACCGCCTCCACGAGCCGGGCGAGACAGCCGGGTCCGCCGTCGGCGAGCAGGGCGAGGCGCCCGCCGGGGTCCTTGCGCGCCGGGCGGGCTCCGCCGACGGCGAGCAGGGCCAGCTCGGCGCGGACCCGCTCCTGCGGGGTGGCGCGCAGCGCTTCGAGTCCCGCCTCCACGCCGAGGCGCCCTTGCGCGGGGGTGAGGAAATCCGGGAAATAGCCGCGCTGCGGAACGAGCGCCGAGAGAAATCTTGTTTCGCCTTTCAACCTGGTACGTGTTTCCCCGCGCCATTCGCCGTAGACAAGCGGTCCGCGCCGATCCCGTATTCGATGAAAGCTGAGAATCGTCTCCCATAACGGATCGGGCCCGGCGGCCATCCTGACCCCGCCCAGGTCTTTTCCGGTGAAATGAATACGCAGCATTTACCAACCCCACCTGTTGCGTCCACCATGGCACCCCGTCACTGAGTATGCACGCCATCACCGGCTGTTACCACGGTGTTTCAGCCACAGTTGAAAAGCGTCGCGGGGGTCCCGTGTCCAGCGAAATCCTGTACCTCGTCGGGCATGAAACCCGAACGACCGAAAAGGCGCGACGGAGGCCGTGGGGGGCTTTGGGCGCCTGGCGGCGGTCGGTCGGGTTGCGGCTCCGTGTCCGACTCGCGTAATGGGCACGGCCGGTGGGTGGGGATCCTCCGGCCGTGCCCCTGTCGCGTGCCCCTTCCGCGCTCCCGCCCCGCCCGCTTGTTGATTCTTATTCAACAAGCAGCGGGCGCGTTCAGCCGCCGTGCGTGGAACTGCTGCGGTATTCCGTGTACGTGTACGGGTTGTCGAGGACGGCGGCCTCCGGGATGTCGGGGTTCATGCCCTTGCGCCACGCCTCCTCCCCCAGCGTCGACCGCAGGTGGTCCACCGTCCGCTCGGCCGCGCGGCGGGCGGCGGCGAGGTCGACGCCGACGAGTCGGTGCTCGTGCTTGACGACGCGACCGTCGACCAGGACGGTGTGCACATCCCCGCGCTGGGCCTGGAACGCGACATGGCCGTACGGGTTGAGCAGCGGGAAGGACACCGGCGAGCGGTCGTTCTTGATGAGGACGATGTCGGCCTTCTTGCCCACCTCCAGGCTGCCGAGGTCGTGGTCGCGGCCGAGGGCCCGCGCGCCGCCCCGGGTCGCCCAGTCGACGACCTGGTCGGCGCGGAGCGCGCAGTGCGTGACGGTCCTGCCCTCGGCGTGCGCCTCCAGGTGCTCGCGCGAGCGGTCGGCGCCGAGCGTGGTCCGCATGGCGGAGAACAGGTCGCCGCTCCACCAGACGCTGGTGTCCATCGAGAGCGACACCGGGATCCCGTGGGCGCGCAGCGCCCAGGTGGGCGGGTACCCCTGGCCGGCGCTCTGCTCGCTCTCCGTGGAGACCGAGACGGATCCGCCGGTGGCGGCTATCCGGTGGTACGAGTCGGCGGAGAGCGAGGCGGCGTGCACGTACACCGTCCCGGGGGTCATGAAGCCGTGGTCGTGCATGAGCTTGATGCCGTCGTCGCCGGTGGCGCCCCAGACGCCGGCGTGGGTGGTGACGGCGAGCCCGAGTTCCCTGGCGGCTTCGAACGCGTGCCGCTCCGGGAAGGCGGGGTCGCCGGTGACGTCGAACGCGAGCTGGAGGCCGAACATGTCGTCGTCGGTGCCGCAGCGGCGCACGAAGTCCCGGAACTCCGGTGCCGTGCTCCACTCGGCGGGCGGCTGCTGGATGTTGCCGTACGCGAGCACGAAGCGGCCGGGCACCGACCTGAGCGCGTCGACGGCGGCGTCGGCGTGGTCGACCGTCTGCAGGCCGTGCGACCAGTCGACGACGGTGGTGACGCCCGCGTCGATCGCCTCGATCGCCGCGAGCAGGTTCCCGGCGTGCACGTCCTCCGGCCGGAAGAGCTTGCCCGACTCCAGGTAGTACCAGACGAAGTACTGGGTCAGCGTCCAGTCGGCGCCGTATCCCCGCATGACGGTCTGCCACATGTGGCGGTGGGTGTCGATCATGCCGGGCATGACGATCCCGTCCGTCGCGTCGATCACGGCGGTGCCCTCCGGTACGGAGAGCTCCCGGCCGACGGCCGCGATCCGATCGCCGGCCACGAGGACGTCCGTGTCGTGGAGGACCCGGCCCCGGTCGTCCATCGGGAGCACCGTGCCGCCCCGCAGAAGGACGGGCCTGCCCTGCCCGAACTCGGTCCGTTCACTCATCCTTGAACTCCTTGCCCCGGGCCCGTCTCGCGGGGGCCCTGCCATGCAGCGGACCGGACCCGTGCCACGTACGCGACCACGCAGCGGACCACCATCCGCACTACGGTCTTCAGATGTCCCTCGCCACTCTGCGGAGGGCGCGCCGAGGTGTCAAGGAGCTCGGCTGGCCCTGCCATTGGTACCTGGAAGGGGCGGCACGATATAGCGTCCGGCTGACGGACACCGAGCGAGCCGAGGAGAAACCATGCCGCGTGAAGGCACCGGTCCGGATTTCATCGAGGCCCTGGCGCGCGGCCTGGAGGTGATCGCCGCCTTCACCCCGCACCGCGCCTCGATGTCCCTGAGCGACGTGGCCGCCGCCACCGGACTGGCCCGCCCGACCGCGCGGCGCATCCTGCTGACCCTCCAGGAGCTGGGGTACGCGCGCCCGGCCGGCGCCGGATTCGCCCTGACCCCGCGCGTGCTGGAGCTGGGCGTGGCCTACGTACGCTCGACGGGGCTGTGGGACGTGGCCCGCCCGCACATGGAGAGGCTGTCGGAGCGCACCGGCGAGTCGTGCTCGATCGCCCAGCTCGACGGCTCGGACATCATCTACACGGCGCGGGTCGCCGTGCCGAGGATCGTGGCCCTGGCGGTGCAGATCGGGACGCGTTTCCCGGCGCTCCCGACCTCGCTCGGCAAGGTGCTGCTCGCGGCGCTCCCGCCCGGGGAGGTCGACGCGGTGCTCGCCGAGCCGAGCAGGTCCGGGCTGGTGCCCCGCCGGCAGCCGGGGCGCGCCGAGCGCGAGGAGGCGCTGCGCGAGGTCCGGGCACGCGGCTGGGCGCTGACGGACGAGGAACTCACGCTCGGCATCCGGTCCGTGGCGGCGCCGCTGCGCGACGGGTCGGGGCGGGTGGTCGCGGCGCTGAACGTCAACGCCCACGCGGCCGAGACGACGGTGGAGCAACTGGTCGACAGTCATCTCCCCCGGCTGCTCCAAGCTGCGGGCGACATCAGCGCCGACTTCGCCCGGCTGGAGACCGTCCCGCACACCACCCGGGCCGGCCGGGGCGTTCCGCGCCCTTGACAGGCGCTCGGCGCCTGCCAGACTCGTCGCAGCGGACACGCAACGGACATACGTCCGTTGTGCGGACGAGGAGAGGCGATCCCGCATGCCGAACGACTCCCCACCGCTCGCCTCCCCCACCGGGCCGGGGTCCGGACCCGCCCCCGGGGCCCTGTCCGGCGTGCTGGTCGCCGACTTCTCCCGCGTGCTGGCCGGCCCGTACGCCACGATGCTGCTGGCCGACCTGGGCGCCGAGGTGATCAAGGTGGAGGGCCCCGCCGGCGACGACACCCGGTCCTGGACGCCGCCCGTCCGCGACGGGGTCTCGACGTACTACCTCGGGGTCAACCGGGGGAAGCGCTCCGTCTCCCTGGATCTGCGGGACGCCACGGACGCCGGGCTCGCCCGGGAGCTGGCCCGGCGCGCCGACGTGCTGATCGAGAACTTCAAGCCGGGCGGCCTGGACCGGTACGGGCTCGGCTACGACGCGGTCAGCGCGGTCAACCCCGGTGTCGTGTACGCCTCGATCAGCGGATTCGGCTCCGGCGCCGGCCGCCACGTGCCGGGTTACGACCTGATGGTCCAGGCCGTGTCGGGGCTGATGAGCCTCACCGGGGACCCGGCGGGCCCGCCGTACCGCGCCGGGATCTCGGTCTTCGACGTCATGGCGGGCAACCACGCCGCCATCGGTGTCCTCGCGGCGCTGCGCCACCGGGACGCCACCGGTCTCGGCCAGCGCCTGGAGGTCAATCTGCTCTCCTCCGCGCTGACCGGGCTGGTGAACCACAGCTCCGCGTACGCCGCCGGGGGCGTCGTGCCGTATCGGATGGGCAACGCGCACCCGAGCGTCTTCCCGTACGAGCCGTTCCCGACCGCCGACGACGACCTCATCGTGGCCGCCGCCAACGACACCCAGTTCCGCGCGCTCTGCGCGGTCCTCGGGATCCCGGAGGTCGCGGACGACCCGCGCTTCGCGCGCAACGCGGACCGCACCGCCCACCGCGACGCGCTGCGGCCGGTGCTCACCGGGCGTCTCGCGGAGCGCGGCGCGGTCGAGTGGTTCGAGCTGCTGATCGAGGCCGGGGTGCCGAGCGGCCCCGTGCAGACCATCGACGGCGGCTTCGCGATGGCCGAGCGGTTCGGGCTCGATCCGGTGGTCGAGGTCGGCGAGGGCGACCGGGCCGTGCCGACGACGCGCCACCCGATCCGGTTCTCCGGGACCCCGGCCCGCTACACACTGCCGCCGCCCGAACTCGACGAGCACGGGGCGGAGATACGGGCCTGGCTCGCCGCCCCGCACACCGGGCGTCAGGGGAACGGCGATGGGTGAGGCCCCAGAGCCGAACCCCGAGGCGAGTCCGGCAACGGGCCCCGAGGCGAGTCCGGCGACGGGCCCCGGCACGGCAGCGCGCCCCGGCCCGGAAACGGGCTATCCGACGGCACTCGGCGCGTCGACCCGTACGTCCATCACCCTCCTCGGCGAGGACCTGGCCGCGGACATCATGGGCACGGTCGGCTTCGGTGAGCTGGCGTTCCGGCTCGCGACCCAGCGGCGCCCCTCGGCCGGGGAGGTACGGGTCTTCGAGGCCGTGCTCGCCGCCCTGGCCGACCACGGGTTCACCCCGACCGCGCTGGTGACCCGGCTGACGTATCTGTCGGCGCCGGACTCCGTCCAGGGCGCGCTCGCCGCCGGACTGCTCGGCGGCGGCTCCCGCTTCCTCGGGGTCACCGAGGACTGCGGGCGCTTCCTCCACGAGGCGCTGGCCGCCCTGGAGGGCCCGCCGCCCGCCGACGACGCGGGATGGGACGCCGTCGCCCTCCGCCTGGTGCGGGCCCGCCGCGCGGCCGGGGAACGCGTTCCCGGTCTCGGCCACCACGTACACAAGGACGGCGACCCGCGCACCCCCCGGCTCCAGCGGATCGCCGCCGAGGAGGGGCTGTACGGGCCCCACCTGTCGCTGTTCGCCGCGATCGGACGCGTACACCCCCAGGTCCTGCGCCGGACGCTGCCACTGAACGGAGCCGGCGTCTGCGGCGCCGCCCTGGCCGATCTCGGACTGC
This sequence comes from Streptomyces sp. NPDC059255, assembly GCF_042752355.1. Taxonomy (NCBI): domain Bacteria; kingdom Bacillati; phylum Actinomycetota; class Actinomycetes; order Kitasatosporales; family Streptomycetaceae; genus Streptomyces; species Streptomyces sp. NPDC059255. Next base: position 127,805 of record NZ_JBHYZP010000015.1, on the reverse strand, counting down.
CGACGGAACTGCTGCGCGCGTTCGCGCTGCTGGCCCGCACAGCGGGGCTGATCGGGCAGCTCGCGGAGGAGCTGCGCAACCCGGTCGGCGAGGCGGTCTTCCTCTCGGTGGACCTCAACAACCGTCCCGTACCGCCCGATCCGTACCGCCCCGATCCCGACTTCCCACCGGCGCGCGAAGCCCACGGAGGCCCCCATGGCTGAGCTGGTCGCGGTGATCGCGTCCACCCACCACCCGTTCTACTACCGCGCGAGCAACGCCACCGGCCCCGACCGGCCCGCGTTCGCCGACGAGTGGGTACGGAAGGTGGAGGCGTTCCGGGAGACGCTGACCCGGGCGCGCCCCGAGGTCCTGGTGATGGTCGGCTCGGACCACTTCCACCAGTTGTGGCTGGACAACATGCCGCAGTTCCTCGTCGGCAAAGCACCGTTCTACGACGCCAACTTCTCCAACGAGGAACGCGAGTTCGGCCTGCCGAGAATGGTGCTGACCGGCCAGGAGGAGCTGTCCGCGCATATTCTGCGGGAGGGCCTCGACGCCGGGTTCGACCTCGCGTTCTCCAACGAGCTGCGGATCGACCACTCCATCACGTGTCCGATCATCACGCTGCGCCCGCAGAACGACCTGCCGATCGTGCCCGTGTACACCAACATCTTCGCGCCGCCGCTGCCCCGCCCGCAGCGGTTCGTGCAGCTGGGCCGGACGCTGCGCCGACTCGTCGAGTCCTGGCCGGCGCGCACACGCGTGGCGGTGATCGGCACCGGGCACCTCTCGCTCGAACTCGGCGGCCCGCGCCAGTTCGGACCGACCGGCCCCGACCCGGAGTTCGACCGGAAGGCGGTCGAGTGGATCGCGTCCGGGGACATCGAGGGCGCGCTCGCCGAGGTCACCCTCGACAGCCTCCACCTGCCGGGCAACGCCACCCACGGCTTCATGGACTTCCTGCTGATGATGGGCGTCGCGGGCGAGGGGCGGCGGGCGGCGTACGTGGACACCCTCGACCTGTTCCACACGATGGAGGCGTACTTCACCTGGTATCCGGACGGAGGCCCGGCATGAGCAAGTACCTGCTGAACAAGTTCCTCTACACGGTGGACCGCGACCCCGAACTGGTCGAGCGCTACCGGGCGGAGCCGCGCGCCACCCTCGCCCTGTGGGAGCGCGAGTACGCCAACCGGCTGCTCAACTGCGCGGAGGGGGAGTCCTCGACCTGGCTGCGGTTCGACGACGCGGAGCGCGAGGCGCTGGCGACGCACGACTACCCGGCGCTGTTCGCGATGGGCGCGCACCCCTTCCTGACGCTCACGCTCTTCATCGGCCTCTTCGAACGCGACCACGGGCCGATGGAGTTCCAGGCGGAGTACGCGCGGCGGCTGGCCCACATGACCCTGCCGTATCCCGACATCAGCACGTGACGGGGGCGGGCACGCCGCACAGCGCGCCCGCCCCTCCTGTACCCCGGGACCTTCCCCGCCGGCCCGGCGAGGGTGAGGGATGAGCCGCGAGAACGGCCCCGGTGTCCTGTACGGGCCTTCATGTGGCCCGGTGTCCTGTACGGGGCCACACGCGGCCCCGGCGTCCTTGTACGGGGCCCACACGCGGCCCCGGTGTCCTGTACGGGCACTCGGCCGCCCCGTACTCAACGGCCGCGCCGCTACCGCGAGTCGCTGCCGCCCGACTCCGCCGCCGCGCGCCCGGCCTCCAGCCGCGCCACCGGGATCCGGAACGGCGAGCAGGAGACGTAGTCGAGGCCGACCTCGTGGAAGAAGTGCACCGACTCCGGGTCGCCGCCGTGCTCCCCGCAGACACCCAGCTTGAGCCCGGGGCGGGTGGCGCGGCCCGCCTCGACCGCGCTCCGTACCAGCGCGCCCACCCCGTCACGGTCGATGGTCTCGAACGGCGAGACGCCGAAGATGCCCTTCTCCAGGTACGCCGTGAAGAAGCTGGCCTCCACGTCGTCGCGGGAGAAGCCCCAGACGGTCTGGGTGAGGTCGTTCGTACCGAACGAGAAGAACTCGGCGGCCTCCGCGATCTGCCCGGCGGTCAGCGCCGCGCGCGGCAGCTCGATCATCGTGCCGAGCGACAGCTTGAGTTCGCAGCCGGATGCGCGCTCGACCTCGGCGATGACCCGCTCGGCCTCCTCCCGGACGATCTCCAGCTCCTGGACCGTGCCGACGAGCGGGATCATGATCTCGGCGCGCGGGTCGGCCTTGGCGTTCCGCCGCTCGGCGGCGGCCTCCGCGATGGCCCGTACCTGCATGGCGAAGAGCCCGGGGATGACCAGGCCGAGCCGGACGCCGCGCAGCCCGAGCATCGGGTTCTGCTCGTGCAGCTTGTGCACGGCCTGGAGGAGGCGCAGATCGTTCTCGTTGTGGTCCTTGCGGGCCTCGGCGAGGGCGACCCGTACCGACAGCTCGGTGATGTCGGGCAGGAACTCGTGGAGCGGCGGGTCGAGCAGCCGGACCGTCACCGGCAGTCCGTCCATCGCCTCGAACAGCTCGATGAAGTCCTTCTTCTGGAGCGGCAGCAGGGCACCCAGTGCCGTCTCGCGCTCGTCCTCGGTGTCGGCCAGGATCAGCCTCTCGACCATCTCGCGCCGCTCGCCGAGGAACATGTGCTCCGTACGGCAGAGCCCGATGCCCTGGGCGCCGAAGCGGCGGGCGCGCAGCGCGTCCTCGGCGTTGTCGGCGTTGGCGCGCACGCGCAGCCTGCGGCGGCGGTCCGCGTAGGCCATGATCCGGTGGACGGCCTCGACCAGTTCGTCGGCGTCGTCGGCGCCCGCGTGCATCCGGCCCTCGAAGTACTCGACGACCGGCGAGGGCACGACGGGGACCTCGCCGAGGTAGACCTTGCCGGTCGAGCCGTCGATGGAGACGACGTCGCCCTCCTCGATGACGGTGGAGCCCGCGGTCAGCCGGCGCGCCTTCGTGTCGACCTCCAGCTCCTCGGCGCCGCAGACACAGGTCTTGCCCATGCCCCGGGCGACGACGGCGGCGTGCGAGGTCTTGCCGCCGCGCGAGGTGAGGATGCCCTCGGCGGCGATCATGCCTTCGAGGTCGTCGGGGTTGGTCTCGCGGCGGATCAGGATGACCTTCTCGCCGGAGCGCGACCACTTGATCGCGGTGTACGAGTCGAAGACGGCCTTGCCGACGGCGGCGCCCGGCGAGGCGGCGATGCCCCGGCCGAGCAGCTCGCGCTTGGCCTCCTCGTCGAAGCGCGGGAACATGAGCTGCGCGAGCTGGGCGCCGTTGACCCGCTGGAGCGCCTCGGCCTCGTCGATCAGCCCCTGGTCCACGAGCTGGGTGGCGATCCGGAAGGCGGCGCCCGCCGTGCGCTTGCCGACGCGGGTCTGGAGCATCCACAACTGGCCGCGCTCGATGGTGAACTCGATGTCGCACAGGTCCCGGTAGTGGGTCTCCAGGGTCTCCATGATGGCCAGGAGCCGCTCGTACGACGCCTTGTCGATGGTGGCGAGTTCGGCGAGGGGGACGGTGTTGCGGATGCCCGCGACGACGTCCTCGCCCTGCGCGTTCTGGAGGTAGTCGCCGTACACGCCCTGGCGGCCGGTGGCCGGGTCGCGGGTGAAGGCGACGCCGGTGCCCGACTCCTGGCCGAGGTTGCCGAAGACCATGGAGCAGATGGTGACGGCGGTGCCGAGGTCGCCGGGGATGCGCTCCTGGCGGCGGTAGAGCTTGGCCCGGTCGGTGTTCCAGGACTCGAAGACCGAGCGGATCGCGAGGTCCATCTGCTCGCGCGGGTCCTGCGGGAAGTCGCGGCCGGCCTCGCGCGTGACGATCGCCTTGAAGTGCTTGACCAGCTTCTTCAGATCGGCCACGGGCAGATCGACGTCGGTGGCGGCGTTCCTGGCCCGCTTGGCCTCGTCGAGCGCGTCCTCGAAGAGCTCGCCGTCGACGCCGAGCACGGTCCTGCCGAACATCTGGATCAGCCTGCGGTACGAGTCCCACGCGAAGCGCTCGTCGCCCGCCTGCGCGGCGAGCCCGGCGACCGAGGCGTCGGAGAGCCCGACGTTGAGGACGGTGTCCATCATGCCGGGCATGGAGAACTTGGCGCCGGAGCGTACGGAGACGAGCAGCGGGTCGTCGGACTGGCCGAGCTTCTTGCCCATCCGGGTTTCGAGGGCGTCGAGATGGGTGCCGACCTCGTCGCGCAGGGCGGCCGGTTCCGTACCGCTGTCGAGGTAGATGTTGCAGGCTTCCGTGGTGATGGTGAAGCCGGGCGGGACGGGCAGCCCGAGGTTGGTCATCTCGGCGAGGTTGGCGCCCTTGCCGCCGAGGAGATGCTTCAGGTCTTTGTTGCCCTCGGTGAAGTCGTAGACGTACTTCTCGGAGGTGGTTACGTGGGAATCACTGTTTTCCGGCACGGTCTCGACTCCTCGACGACGCGGTGACTGACCCGGCTGGGAACCTGCCTGGGAACCTGGCTGGCGAGGAACATACCCAGATCGAAGGCGCCTGGGCACGGCCACTTAACTGTCATACGGCCTTAACCACCCGTCCGCCACCGGATCGAAAGCGACCTCGGCGGGGGCGCGGGGCGCGTCACTCCTTCACGCCTCGAAGCGGGCATGACCTGCCCATGACTTCTCGCGCTCAGATGAGCGTTGACATCGACGTGTGAGTTCGTTTCTTGAAGGCAGAAGGGGTGGCACGCAGTGCCACCCCTTCCAGAGGTACAGCCATGGCGCAGCCACTCAAGATCCGCTCATCTGAGCTTCTCCATCATCAAACGTGGCGAGAATCACGCGTGGACATCACGCCTTCGGCGCACCGGACGCCAGCAGGTACGCGTCCACGATCGTCACCTCGTACCCGTTGCCCTCGGTGTCCTTCAGCGCGCCCCTGAGCGAGACCGAGGTGGCGGACGCGGGATGGTCCAGCGTGATGCCGCGCTCGCCGTCCTCGGTGGTGACGGGCGCCTTCCGCCAGGTGGCGCCGCCGTCGTAGGACGCCTCGACCGTCAGGGACGCGATCCCCTTGCCGACCGCGTTGCCCTGGACGACGAGCGGCACCCGCAGGGTGGCGCCCGCCTCCGCGGTGCTGGTCGGGCTCAGCTCCGGCCGGAAGCCGAGGGTGGACAGCGGCAGGTCGACCACCTCGTCGCCGGGCGAGGCGGAGGTGAACGTCCACTCGGAGCTGACCCTTGTGGAGACCCGGGCGACCCCGGGCTCGCGCGACGCGTCGATGCGCACCGTGTACGCGGACTCCTTCGCGGGCAGCCCGGAGACCTGGACACACGGGTTGTCCTGCTCCACGAGCTTCTTCCCGTCCACCGTCATCTCGGCCTTCACCTCGGCCTCCGCGGTGTGGCCGGGACGCCCGGAGGTGTCGGAGAACACCGGCTGGCACACGACCGCGAAGTCCTGGACGCGCCGCACATCCCCGGCCCGGAGGTCCGGGGCGAAGACGCCGACGTTGAGGGTGACGCCGTAGGTCTTGCCCGCCTCGTACCGCCGGCCCGCGTCCCGGTCGTACAGCACCTCGTACCAGCCCTCGGAGGGCACGTCGGCGGGAATCTGCCCGGCGCCGAAGGACCAGGAGTAGCCGGGCGGCGTGGTGACGTACTGCTTCGAGGTGCTGGGGATGGGGACCTCGGCGCCCCCGCCGCCGCCGACGCCCATGAAGTCGTTCCACCACATGGGGTGGACCGATCCCAGCTTCCCCGGCGCCGGGGAGCCCACCCGCGCCTCGATCAGGGCGAATTCGCTCCGGTCGGCCCGGTGGGTGAAGCCGTCGAACATGCTGCCGTCGCGCGTGTAGAGCAGGCTGTACGTGTCCCCGCCGGCCGCCAGCATGGTGCTGACCTCGGCCTGGAACTCCTCGCCCGAGACGGAGTCGCCGACCGAGGCGGTCGAGAAGCCGTCCAGCGAGGCCATGTGGAACAGGCCGTAGGTGCCGCCGCCGGCGTGGTCGAGGTTCCAGGACATGGACGCCTGCACCGGCTGCCCGGCCACGGGTGCCGTGAGGTCGAACGGCTTGGCCTCGCGCCCGTCGAAGACGACCTTCGTGTCCTCGGTGACGCTCAGCTTCTGCCGGATCAGCTGCGAGAGTTCGGTGTCCCCGCCGCCCGTGGGGGTGATGATCGGCGCGTCCACGAGGTAGTCGCCCTTGGGCAGGCGGAGCGTGACCCTGCCGTCGCCGGTCCACTCCCGGCGCTGCTCCCCGGTCTCGCGGTCGACGAACGTGGGGGACGCCTCGGCGGGCTCGCCGTTGTTGTCCAGCAGCTCCATCGTGACGTCGTACGACTCGGCCTCGCGCATGACGCCGAAGGCGGTGCGCAGGCTCTGCCCCTCGGGCTTCCCGGCCTCCGTCGCCACCAGCGCGCCGGAGAAGGCGCCGTACCGGTCGCTGACGCGGGTGTCCAGGGTCAGCGCGACCTTCGCCGTGCCGCCGGCGGGCACGGTGATCCGGCGCGTGCCGGTCGTGGCCAGCCCGCCGGGCGCGGGTGCGCCGTCGGGGCCGACGGCGTCCGCCGCCAGATCGAGGGTGACGGCCGCGGTGCCCTCGTTGCGGTACGTGACCTCCTTGGTGACCGGCGCGGCGCCCTCCGGCACCCAGCGCTGGGTGCCGAACCCGAGCGAGGTCTCCTCGGTGACGACGGTCTGGGTGATCGCCTTCGCCACGTCGGTACGGCCCGTGCCCTGCTGGAACGCCGTCAGCCCCGGGGTGGCGACGGCCGAAGCGGTGAGGGCCCGCTTCAGCCGCTCGCCGCTCCAGTCCGGGTGCCGCTGGGCGAGGATCGCCGCGGCGCCCGCGACGTGCGGCGCCGCCATCGACGTACCGCTCAGCGCGATGTAGCCGTCGCCCGCCGGGGTGCCGACGCTTCCCTCGGCCGCCTTTGCCGCGACGATGTCCACGCCGGGCGCGGTGATGTCGGGCTTGAGCGATCCGTCGGCGGTCGGTCCCACGGAGGAGAAGTCGGCGATGGCGTCCTCGCGGTCGACGGCGCCGACCGTGAGCGCCGCCGGGGCGCTGCCGGGCGAGCCGATGGTGCCCGCGCCGGGGCCCGAATTGCCCGCCGAGACGACGAAGAGGATGCCGCTGCTCGCGGAGAGCGAGTCGACGGCCTCCTCCAGCGGGTCGATCTCCGCGTCGTCGAAGCCGCCGAGGCTCATGTTCGCGACCTTGGCGCCCTCGTCGGCCGCCCACTGCATCGCGGCGAGGATGCCCGAGTCGGAGGCGTAGCCGTCGTCGTCGAAGACCTTGGCGTCCAGGATCTCCGCCCCGGGGGCGACGCCCTGGTACTTCCCGCCGGCCTGGGCGCCGCCGCCGGCGATGGTCGAGGCGACGTGGGTGCCGTGGCCGGCACGGTCCACGGCGTCGGCCGCGTCGGAGAAGTTCCGCTCCTCGACCTCCACCCCCGCCAGGTCCGGGTGCGTCTGGTCCACGCCGGTGTCGATGACGGCGACCTTGACGCCGTCGCCCTTGTACCCGGCTTCCCAGGCGGTGGGCGCGCCGATCTGCGGCACGCTCCGGTCCAGGTTCACCCGGCGCTTGCCGTCGAGCCACACGCGGCTGATGCCGGAGGCCGCGACCCGGGCCCCGGACGTCCCGGCCCCGGCGGTCAGGGCCTGCCACACGTCGGTGGCCCCGTCCTTGGCCGCCGTGAGGGCCTGCCCGTCGACGGAGGGGAGGCTCCGCCCGGCCCGCGCGCCCGCCGCGGCCACGCGCGACTTCGCCGTACCGGCGCCCGCCTTCCGGTACGAGACGATCAGCGGGAGCGTGTCCCGGCGGGTGTCGTCGTACCCGGCCTCGACCAGTCCGGTCACGTCGAACAGCCGCCGGTCCACGGTGCCCTGGCCGACGAGCCGCAGGGCGTCGGTCGGGATCGCGTACGTACGGTCCCCCTCCCGGCGGACCGACATCCGGATGTCCTCGCGGCCCTCGGCGGGAACCACCCGCGTCACGTTGCCGCGGCCGTCCACACCGACCCGGTCACCGGTGATCAGCGTGACCGTGGCCTCCTGCGGAACGGATCCCCGCCCTAATCCCTGGCCGCCGCCCGGCAGGTCCGGTGTCACGGCGCCCGCCGTGGTCGCCAGTCCGGCGGCGAGCGCCACCGCGACGGCGACGGCGCCCGACCGGTACCCGGCGGGTACCCCGGGCCTGCGGGGTCTGATGGATCTAATGGATCTGATGGGCCTGATGGGCCTGCGCATCGGAGCTGCCCGTCCTTCTCGTCGGAGAGTCAGAGAAAGACGAAGGCTGCTGGGACAGTGTGATCACCGGAGGACCGGAATATAACGTTTCCACAACGCACGGCCCGGCAGGGGTCGGCCCGGCCTCCGGGCTCGCCCGCCGCCGGGCTCAGCCGCCGGACGTGTCCAGTTCCGCGTCCGCGCCGATCCCCGCACAGTCGTACGGGTCCTTCAGCCAGCCGTCCGGCAGGACCACCCGGTTGTTCCCCGACGTACGCCCGCGCGGCCCGTCCGCGCCGTCCGGCCACGGCTGGTCCAGGTCGAGCCCGGCCATCAGCTCGTCCAGCTCCGCGAGCGACGAGGTGATCGCGAGCTGCTTGCGGAGCTGCGACCCGACCGAGAAACCCTTCAGGTACCAGGCCACGTGCTTGCGGAAGTCGATCACCCCGCGGGCCTCGTCCCCGATCCACTCCCCCAGGAGCTGGGCGTGGCGCCGCATGACGCCCCCGACCTCGCGCAGCGTCGGCGCCGCGACCGTCCCCGTCCCCTCGAACGCGGCCACCAGATCGCCGAAGAGCCACGGCCGCCCCAGGCAGCCCCGGCCCACGACCACGCCGTCGCAGCCGGTCTCGCGCACCATGCGCAGCGCGTCCCCGGCGGACCAGATGTCGCCGTTGCCGAGCACCGGGATCTCCGGTACGTGCTCCTTGAGCCGGGCGATCGCCTCCCAGTCGGCGGTGCCGCCGTAGTGCTGGGCGGCGGTCCTGCCGTGCAGCGCGATCGCCGTCACACCCTCCTGGACGGCGATCCGCCCGGCGTCCAGATAGGTGAGGTGGTCGTCGTCGATGCCCTTGCGCATCTTCATCGTGACCGGCAGATCGCCCGCGTTCGAGACGGCCTCGTGCAGGATCGCCCGCAGCAGGGGCCGCTTGTAGGGCAGGGCGGAGCCGCCGCCCCTGCGGGTCACCTTGGGCACCGGGCAGCCGAAGTTGAGGTCGATGTGGTCGGCGAGATCCTCGTCCACGATCATGCGGACGGCCTTGCCGACGGTGACCGGATCCACCCCGTACAGCTGGATCGAGCGCGGTGTCTCGGACGCGTCGAAGTGGATGAGCTGCATCGTCTTCTCGTTGCGCTCGACCAGGGCCCGCGTCGTGATCATCTCGCTGACGAACAGCCCCTTCCCCCCACTGAATTCCCTGCACAGGGTGCGGAAGGGGGCGTTGGTGATCCCGGCCATGGGGGCGAGCACGACGGGCGGGGTCACGGGGTACGGGCCGATGGTGAGTGGAGCGGTCATCCCGCCATTGTCGCGCACGCGGGCGTTCATTAGTTAGCCGTACTAGTCAGTCGTACCATCGAGACATGCCAGAAATGAGCCACCGGCGGAAAATGCTTGTTCTGGCGATCTGTTGCATGAGCCTTCTGGTCGTCAGCCTCGACAACACCGTCCTCAACGTCGCCCTGCCCTCCATCCAACGAGACCTGGGCGCGTCGGTCTCCGGGATGCAGTGGACGATCGACGCTTACACCCTCGTCCTCGCCTCGCTGCTGATGCTGGCAGGCTCCACCGCCGACCGGATCGGCCGCCGCCGGGTGTTCATGACCGGTCTCGCCCTCTTCACGCTCGGCTCGGTGCTCTGCTCCCTCGCACCGGACCTCACCTCGCTCGTCGCGTTCCGCATGGTGCAGGCCGTCGGCGGCTCCATGCTCAATCCCGTCGCGATGTCGATCATCACCAACACCTTCACAGGACCGCGCGAGCGCGCCCGCGCCATCGGCGTCTGGGGCGCCGTCGTGGGCATCTCGATGGCGGCGGGGCCGCTGGTCGGCGGGTTGCTGGTGGATTCGGTCGGCTGGCGGTCGATCTTCTGGATCAACCTGCCGATCGGGCTGGCCGCGCTGCTGCTGACCTGGCGGTACGTCCCCGAGTCCCGCGCCCCGAAGCCGCGCCGACCCGACCCGGTGGGACAGCTCCTGGTGATCGGCGTCCTCGGGGCGCTGACGTACGCGATCATCGAGGCGCCCTCGGAGGGGTGGAGCTCGCCGCTGATCGTGTCGTTCGCCGGCTTCTCCGCGCTCTGTCTGGCGGGGCTGGTGCTGTACGAGCCCCGGCGCGCCGAACCCCTGATCGACCTGCGCTTCTTCCGCAGCGCGCCGTTCAGCGGGGCGACGGTGATCGCCGTGTGCGCCTTCGCGGCGCTGGGCGGCTTCCTCTTCCTGAACACGCTCTATCTCCAGAACGTGCGCGGCCTCGGCGCGCTCCACGCCGGCCTCTACATGCTGCCCATGGCGGCGCTGACCTTCCTCTGCGCCCCGCTGTCGGGCCGACTCGTCGGCAACCGCGGCCCGCGTCTGTCGCTGCTGATCGCCGGCGCGGCGATGACGGCGAGCGGGCTGCTCTTCGCCACGCTGGGCACCGGGGCGACGACCGGGCTGATGTTCACCGGGTACGTGCTCTTCGGGCTCGGCTTCGGCATGGTGAACGCCCCCATCACCAACACGGCCGTCTCCGGGATGCCCCGCGCCCAGGCGGGTGTGGCGGCGGCCGTCGCCTCCACGAGCCGCCAGATCGGCCAGACGCTGGGGGTCGCGGTGATCGGGGCGGTACTGGCGGGCGGGGTCGCCGCGGGCGCGGCCGGCGGGGTCGGATCGGCCGCGTACCGTACGGCCTTCGACGGCGCGAGCGGCACCGCGTGGTGGATCATCACGGCGTGCGGGCTCTGTGTCCTGCTCGTGGGCCTGCTGACCAGCGGTGCGTGGGCGCGGGGGACGGCGCGGCGTACGGCGGACCGTCTGGCGACCGATCCTTCCGAGTCCTTCAGGCCCTTCGAGCCCTCCGAGCCTTCTTCGGCAGGCGCGCCGGGGTATCAGGTCCGCGCGGACACCGCGGACGCCGCGGACACCAGGGCCGGCGCCTGAGCCTCCCGATCCTTCGGGATCCGTGCCAGCTTATCCAGCCGCAGCCGGGACTCCTCGTCCACTGGTACGTACGTGACCAGCCGGGGCCCCGAGGCCGGTCCGAGCCAGAGGTTGGTCTGCTCCAGGTTGAGCTGGCCGACGCGCGCGTTGACGAACCGCTTGGTCCGGTCGCCCACCGGGGCGACGACCTCGTGCCGCTCCCAGATCTCCCGGAACTCGGGCGAGGCCGCGCGCAGCCGCCCCAGCAGCGTCTTCCACGGGGGCTCGGCGAGGTGCTCGGCCATGGCGGCCCGGAACTTGGCCGCCATGATCCGGACGGTCTCGTCCCGGTTGGTCAGCGCGGAACGCCACTCCTCGTTGGTGAAGGCGAGCAGGATGCAGTTGCGGTCCTCGGGCGGCACGGCGTCCAGGTCGCACATGAGCACGCCGTAGGCCCGGTTGTACGCGAGGATGTCGTACCGGCTGTTCTGCACGCACGCCGGGAAGGGGTCGAGCCGGGCCAGCATGTCCCGCAGGGCGGGGGTGATGGTGGGACAGGGCGTCCCGGGGGCCGGGTCGACGGATCCGGCCAGCGAGAAGAGGTGCGCCCGCTCGCCGGCGTCGAGAAGGAGGGCGCGGGCGAGCGCGTCGAGGACCTGCGCGGAGACCTGGATGGGCCGGGCCTGTTCGAGCCACGTGTACCACGTGACGCCGACGGCGGAGAGCTGGGCGACCTCCTCGCGGCGCAGCCCCGGCGTACGGCGCCGGGGCCCCCGGTCGAGCCCGACCTGCTCGGGCGTGATGCGCTCCCGGCGGCTCCGCAGGAACCCCGCGAGCTCGTGCCGCCGGATGTCGGTCGCCTGTCCGGCCTGTACGGTCCCCGCAGCGGTGCTCATGGTTCCAGGGTGCCGCACGGCCGAGCCGGTTGCCAGGTAGTGCTGATACCCGGATAAAGAGACTCTGGTACCAGGCTCCGAAGGGGAGCAACCTCGATGAGGTGAGCAAGACATCCGCACCCCTCCCCACCCCGTCCACCGCCGCCGGCACCATCGGGACCGGCGCGACGGCGGCCGCGTCACGCGACCACGGAACCCGCGATCGCGGCACAGGCAGTCGCGGCGCAGGCGACCACGACGTACAGGACCACGGCTCCGTCCTCGGTGCGCTCGGGCTGTTCACCGTGCTTCTCGGCGCGGCGCTGCCCCTGATCGACTTCTTCATCGTCAATGTCGCCCTGCCGACCATCGACCGCGACCTGGCGGCGGGACCCGCGCTGCTGGAGCTGGTCGTCGCCGGGTACGGGCTCTCCTACGCCGTGCTCCTCGTCCTCGGCGGCCGACTCGGGGACATGTTCGGCCGACGGCGGCTCTTCCTGGCCGGTATGGCGGCCTTCGGTCTCACCTCGCTCGCCTGCGGACTCGCGCCGACCGCGTGGACGCTGGTCGGGGCCCGTGTCGCGCAGGGCGCGGCTGCGGCGCTGATGCTGCCGCAGGTGCTGGCCACGATCCACGCCTCGACCACCGGGCCGCGCCGCGCCAAGGCGCTGAGCCTGTATGGGGCCACCGCGGGGCTGGCGATGGTGGTGGGCCAGATCCTCGGCGGTGTGCTCGTCGCCGCGGACCTGGCGGGCACCGGCTGGCGGGCGATCTTCCTGGTCAACGTGCCGGTGGCGCTGGCGGGCCTGGTGCTGGCGTTCCGCTCGGTGCCCGAGACGCGCTCGCAGCGGCCCGCGCCCGTGGACGTACCGGGGACGCTGCTGCTGGCGCTCTCCCTGGTGACGCTGCTCGCGCCGCTCACCGAGGGCCGGGCCGCGGGGTGGCCCGCGTGGACGTGGGTCTCGCTGGCCGCCTTCCCGGTCGTGGCGTACGTCTTCCTGCGCGTGGAGCGGCGGGCCGACCGGGAGGGGCGTACGCCGCTGGTGCCGCCGAGCCTGTTCAGGCTGGTCCCGCTGCGCCGGGGGCTGGCGCTGATCCTGCCGTTCTCGATCGGCTTCGGCGGCTTCATGTTCGTGATCGCCGTCGCGCTCCAGCAGGGGCTGGGGATGGGGGCGGTGGCCGCCGGGGTGGCGCTGGTGCCGATGGCGGTGGCGTTCTTCGGGGCGTCGCTGGCCGGGCCAAGGCTGATCCGGCGGTACGGCAGCCTCGTCGTCACGGCCGGCTCGCTGCTCCAGGGGATCGGCGTGGCGCTGCTGGTGCTGACCGTATGGCACGACTGGCCCGCGCTCGGCACGCTGGACCTGCTGCCGGGGATCGCGCTGGCCGGACTCGGCCAGGGGCTCCAACTTCCGGTGATCATCCGGATCGTGCTCTCGGACGTGCCGGCCGAGCGGGCCGGGGTGGGCAGCGGGGTGCTGGTGACGACCCAGCAGTCCGCGCTGGCGCTGGGGGTGGCGACGCTCGGTTCGCTCTTCCTGACGCTGGTGCCCTCGGTGGGGATGCGGGACGCGCTGGCGGTGACGCTGCTGGCGCAGCTCGCGGCGGTGGTCCTGACGGCGCTCCTCAGCCTGCGGCTGCCGCGCGCGATCGGCTGAGGCGGGACAACAGCGGTGTGGCCCCGGATCACGAGGTGATCCGGGGCCACACCCGCGCCGTTCGCACGGGGTTCGCACGGAATCATGCGGATTCGTACGTGTTCACACGGGCCGGACGGTGTCAGTCCTGCGCCGAGCCCTCACCGTTCGCCGGGGTCGCGTCGTCCTGCCGGGCGCCCTGAACGGCCGTTCCCTGACCGGTCTTTCCCTGGCCGGTCGCGCGCTCACGCATCTTGCGCAGCAGCTCCTGCTTCTGGTCGGCGGCGGCCTTGCGGTTGGCGTCGCGGGCGGTGCCGGTGGACTGCGGGTCCGTGCGGCTCAGCTTCGTGCGCTGTCCGCCCACGCCGAGAAGGTTGTTGCGGCTCTTTGCCACGGGGTTCTCCCGAAGTGATGAGAAGTGATCTGCGGATTCGTCGGTGGGGGGCGGTGCGGGGACCGCCGCGCTCTCACTCGTAGATCTGGAAGAACATGCCCGTGACGCTACCACCGGGCGCGACCGGGACGTAACGCATTTTCCGACGGCCGGCCCGGCGGGGGCGGCTCCGCCAGGGGCGTCCCTGCGGGGGGGGCGGACGACAACCCGGACAAATACAGGGGTGACAGATATTGAAATCTGTCATCCGTCATGTCATCGTCGGAGGTGTCAGGCTTCCGGGCCCCGGCCACCGGCCCCGGATTCACCCCACGAAGGAAGACCGCCATGACCACCCACGACCTCCCCACCCGTCCCCTCGGCGCCACGGGCCCCCAGGTCTCCGCCCTCGGCCTCGGCTGCATGGGCATGTCCGGGCTGTACGGAGAGGTGGACCGCGCCGAGTCCATCGCCACCCTGCACGCCGCGCTCGACGCGGGCGTCACCCTCCTCGACACGGGCGACTTCTACGCGATGGGACACAACGAGCTGCTGATCGCGGAGGCCCTGCGCACCGCGCCCGCCGGTGCCCGCGAACGGGCGCTCACCAGCGTCAAGTTCGGCGCCCTGCGCGACCCGGACAACGGCTGGGGCGGACACGACGGACGCCCGGCCGCCGTCAAGAACTTCGCCGCGTACTCCCTCCAGCGCCTCGGCACCGACCACATCGACATCTACCGGATCGCCCGCGTCGACCCCGATGTCCCGATCGAGGAGACGGTCGGCGCCATCGCCGAGCTGGTCCAGGCCGGCCATGTGCGCCACATCGGCCTCTCCGAGGCGGGCAGCGACACGATCAGAAGGGCCGCGTCCGTCGCGCCGATCGCCGACCTCCAGATCGAGTACTCCCTGATCTCGCGCTCGATCGAGGACGGCATCCTGTCCACCGTCCGTGAGCTGGGCATCGGCGTCACGGCGTACGGGGTGCTCTCGCGCGGGCTGATCAGCGGCCACTTCACCCGTGACCAGGAGCTGGGCCCGGGGGACTTCCGGGCGATGAGCCCGCGCTTCCAGGGCGGGAACCTCGATCACAACCTGGCGCTGGTCGACTCCCTGCGCGAGATCGCCGAGCGGAAGGGCGCCACAATCGCCCAGATCGCCATCGCCTGGGTCCTCGCCCAGGGCGAGGACATCGTCCCGCTCATCGGCGCCCGCCGCCTCGACCGGCTGGCCGAGGCGCTGGGCTCCCTGGACGTCACGCTCGACGCCGCCGATCTCAAGGCCCTCGACCAGGCCTTCCCGGCGGGTGTCGCGGCGGGCGACCGCTATCCGGCCACCCAGATGTCGTCCCTGGACAGCGAGCGGTGACCGGGGCGCGGCAGGACCGCGCGCGGAGCCGGCGGGCAGCTCGGACGGCTCACCCGTCGGGTTGTCGGACCTGACAGGTAATGTCATCTGTCACGCGGGGCGCGTACCGCTGCCACGTCACGCCGCACGAGCCGCACGAGTCATGAAAGGCCGGGCAGACACCCATGACCCCCGAGACCCTGACCGCCGAGCGCATCCTGGAAGCCACCGAGGAGGTGCTGCGCCGTTACGGCCCGGCGAAGGCGACCGTGGTGGACGTGGCGCGACTGCTCGGGGTCAGCCACGGCAGCGTGTACCGGCACTTCCGGACGAAGGCGGCGCTGCGCGAGGCGGTCACGGCACGCTGGCTGAGCCGTACGGAGGCGGCGCTCCAGGAGATCGTCGACGGGGCGGACGGGGCGGGGCCGGAGAAGCTGCGCGGCTGGCTGCGGACCCTGTTCGAGGCCAAGCGCCACAAGGCGGGGGACGACCCCGAGCTGTTCGCCACGTACACCGTGCTCGCCGGGGAGCACAGCGGCGCGGTGGACACGCATCTGACGAAGCTCACCGGACAGCTCACCCGGATCGTCGAAGAGGGCGTACGGGCGGGCGAGTTCGCGGCGCCCGACCCGGCGGGCGCGGCCGGGGCGCTCTTCGTCGCGACGGCGCGCTTCCACGACCCGTGCTACGCCCCGCAGTGGCAGAAGCCCACGATCGACGCCGAGTTCACCGCCGTCGCCGATCTGCTGCTGCGCGGCCTCAAGCCCTGACCGGAGAGGCACGGACGGAGCCTCCCCGTCCGTGCCTCTCCGGCCCTCTCCTGCCCGCCCGTGCCTCTCCGGCCCGCCCGGCGCCCGCCGACCGCCCGGCGTCAGCCCGTCGCCGGTTTCGCCGGGTCCACGGTGGCCTGGTGGGCCTCGGTGAGGTGTTCCTCGGCCTTGAGCCAGGGAAGGAACTGCGCCCCCTTCCGCCAGCCGCAGGTGTCACACGTCAACGACCGCTGCACACCCGCCTTCTGGACACGGACGACGTGTTCCCGTCCGTGCTGGTCCCATCGGCTGACCTTGCTGGTGGTGGAGGACGGCATGATCCGTTCCTCTCTTGTCGGGGAGCGCCCAGTGTGCCGCACGGTCGGCGTCAACAGCTCCGCTCCCCTGCCGAGTTGGCGGCGCGCGCGAGCAGGCCCCCGGTTCCGTGACGGAACCGGGGGCCTGTCCGTACCTCTCGGGCCTCTGGATGCCTCGGGTGGGCCTCCGGGGCCGCAGGAGCCGCCGGGGTCAGCAGCCGAGCAGGTGCTCGCCCAGGTAGCTCTGGATCCGGTCCAGCGAGACGCGCTCCTGCTTCATCGTGTCGCGCTCGCGCACCGTCACCGCGTTGTCGTCCAGGGTGTCGAAGTCGACGGTCACGCAGAACGGCGTGCCGATCTCGTCCTGGCGGCGGTAGCGGCGGCCGATGGCACCCGCGTCGTCGAACTCGATGTTCCAGTTGCGCCGCAGGTCCGTCGCGAGGCCCTTGGCCTTCGGCGAGAGCTGCGGGTTGCGGGAGAGCGGCAGCACGGCGACCTTCACCGGCGCGAGGCGCGGGTCGAGGCGCATCACGGTGCGCTTCTCCAGCACGCCCTTCGCGTTGGGCGCCTCGTCCTCGTTGTACGCGTCGAGGAGGAAGGCCAGCATCGCGCGGCCGACACCGGCGGCGGGCTCGATGACGTACGGGGTCCAGCGCTCGCCGGCCTCCTGGTCGAAGTACGACAGGTCGTGGCCCGACGCCTTGGAGTGCGCGGAGAGGTCGTAGTCCGTACGGTTGGCGACGCCCTCCAGCTCGCCCCACTCGCTGCCGCCGAACTGGAAGCGGTACTCGATGTCGGCGGTGCGCTTGGAGTAGTGCGAGAGCTTCTCGGCCGGGTGGTCGTACCAGCGCATGTTCTCCTCACGGAGACCCAGGTCGCGGTACCAGTTCCAGCGCTGCTCCATCCAGTATTCCTGCCACTGCTCGTCCTCGCCCGGCTTGACGAAGAACTCCATCTCCATCTGCTCGAACTCGCGCGTGCGGAAGATGAAGTTGCCCGGAGTGATCTCGTTCCGGAAGGACTTGCCCATCTGCGCGATGCCGAACGGCGGCTTCTTGCGCGAGGTCTGCTGCACCTGCGCGAAGTTGGTGAAGATGCCCTGCGCGGTCTCGGGGCGCAGGTAGGCGACCGAGCCGGAGTCCTGCGTCGGGCCGAGGTGGGTGGAGAGCAGACCGGAGAACTGCTTGGGCTCGGTGAAGGTGCCCTTGTTGCCGCAGTTGGGGCAGTTCAGCTCGGAGAGGCTCGCGGGGGCCTTGCCGTGCTTCGCCTCGTACGCCTCCTCCAGGTGGTCGGCGCGGAAGCGCTTGTGACAGGAGGTGCACTCGGTGAGCGGGTCGGTGAAGGTCGCGACGTGGCCGGACGCCTCCCAGACCTCCGTGGCGAGGATCACCGAGGAGTCGAGTCCGACAACGTCCTCGCGCGAGGTGACCATGTAGCGCCACCACTGGCGCTTGAGGTTTTCCTTCAGCTCGACTCCGAGCGGCCCGTAGTCCCAGGCGGCCCGCTGACCACCGTAGATCTCACTGCACGGGTAGACGAAGCCACGGCGCTTGCTCAGGTTGACGATGCTGTCGATCTTGTCGGCGGCCACGGGTCTCTCTTCATTACGACGACGACGAACGGCGAATGCTTCAGATTAGCGGCGCGCGCACCCCTTCGATCAAATCGGTGCGCGGCAACAAGCATTCCGGGCCGCCGACCGCCTCTTGTTGACAATCGTTTCCAGGTTTGTTGAAAATGACTGTCATGAACGTACGACGACGCCTCATACCCACCGCCACTCTCGCCGGAGCGGTCACACTCGCCATAGTCGCACTGTCCGCCTGCTCCTCCTCCGGCGCCGCGGAGAAGAGGGACGGCAAGCTCGCGGTGACCGCGTCGTTCTATCCCATGGAGTACCTGGCCCTGGCGATCGGCGGCGACCACGTCTCCGTCACCACCCTCACCAAGCCCGGCGTCGAGCCGCACGACCTGGAGCTGAAGCCCCGGCAGGCCGCCCAGCTCGGCGAGTCCGACGTCATCCTCTACCTCAAGGGCGTCCAGCCCGCCGTGGACAAGGCCATCGACCAGTCCGGGGTGAAGACGGTGGTCGACGCGACGACCCTCACCACCCTGGAGAACCACGGCACGGCGGCCGGCGCGCACGACCACGGCGACGACGAGCAGGACGGACACGACGACGGCCACTCCGGTGAGGCCGCCACGGACGGGGCGGGACACGAGGAGGCGGGCACGGACGGCAAGGACCCGCACATCTGGCTCGACCCGGTGCGGTTCGCCGAGGTCGCCCGGGGCGTCGGCGCCTCCTTCGAGAAGGCCGACCCGGCCCACGCCGCCGCGTACAAGGAGAACACCGACAAGGTGGTCACCAAATTGAACGGCTTGAACACGTCGTTCAAGACGGGCCTCGCCGACACGGCCACCAAGACCTTCATCACCACCCACGCCGCCTTCGGCTACCTCGCCGAGCGCTACGGCCTGGAGCAGGAGGCCATCGCCGGCATCGACCCCGAGTCGGAGCCGAGCCCCGCCCGGGTGAAGGAACTGGAGACCGTCGCGAAGCGGGAAAAGGTCACCACCGTATTCTTCGAGACGCTGGCCAGCGACAAGACCGCGAAGACGCTGGCCGGGGACTCCGGGCTCAGGACCGACGTCCTCGACCCCCTGGAGGGGATCACGGACAAGACCAGGGGCCGCGACTACATCCAGGTCATGCGGTCCAACCTCGGCGCGCTGCGCACCGCGCTCGGCGCGAAGGACCTGACGTGACCCGGCACAAAAGAAACGATTCGCCCGGCAACGGCGGAAACGGCCGCGACCGCGGCGACAGCAGCGACGGAGGCGCCTGACATGGCGACGGTGGAGAGCGACCACGCCGCGGCGGCGGAACCCGCCGCCGCGCATCCCGGCACGGGCGGCGGGCAGCCGGCCGCGCCGCCCGTCCTCACCGTCCGCGGCGCCACCGCCACGCTCGGCTCGCGCCCCGTGCTGCGCGGCATCGACCTCACCGTGCGCCGCGGCGAGGTCGTCGCCCTGCTCGGCGCCAACGGCTCCGGCAAGTCCACCGCCGTACGCTCCGTGATCGGCCAGGTCCCGCTGAGCGACGGCGAGATCTCGCTCTTCTCGACCCCGCTGCGCCGCTTCCGCGACTGGCGGCGCGTGGGCTACGTACCGCAGCGCACCACCGCCGCGAGCGGCGTGCCCGCGACCGTCCGCGAGGTGGTCTCCTCCGGCCGGCTCTCCCGTACGAGCCGGGCGCGGCTGGGATGGCCCACCAAGGCCGATCGGGCGGCCGTTCAGCGGGCCATCGACCTGGTGGACCTCGGGGAGCGCGCCAGGGACTCCGTGGGCGCCCTGTCGGGCGGCCAGCACCAGCGCGTACTGATCGCCAGGGCGCTCGCCGCCGAACCCGAACTGCTGATCATGGACGAGCCGATGGCCGGCGTCGACCTGGCCAGCCAGCGGATCCTGGCGGCGACCCTGCGCGAGCAGGTGGCCGCCGGCACGACCGTCCTGCTCGTCCTCCACGAACTGGGCCCCCTGGAGCCGCTGATCGACCGCGCCGTGGTGCTGCGCGACGGCCGCGTCGTACACGACGGGCCGCCGCCCAGGGCGGCCGACGGGCACGCCCCGCCCGGCTCCGGCCCCGGCCTTCCGACCGATCCGAGCTGTCACCCCCACGCGGCCGGCGAGCCGCTCCGTACAGGACTGCTGACCTGACCATGGAAATCCTTGAGACCGCCCTCATGCAGCGGGCGCTGATCGCCGCCGTCCTGGTCGGCGTCACCGCGCCCGCCGTCGGCATCTACCTCGTCCAGCGCCGCCAGGCCCTGATGGGCGACGGAATCGGCCATGTGGCGATGACCGGCGTCGGTCTGGGCTTCCTGCTCTCCACCAGCCCCATCTGGATGGCCACCCTCGTCGCGGTCGCCGGCGCCGTCACGATGGAGCTGATCAGGGCGTACGGCCGCACCCGCGGCGACATCGCGCTGGCGATGCTCTTCTACGGCGGCATGGCGGGCGGGGTGCTGCTGATCAACCTCGCGCCGAACGGCTCCAACGCCAACCTCAGTTCGTACCTCTTCGGTTCGCTCTCGACGGTCTCGCCGTCCGACGTCACCGCGATCTCGCTGCTCGCCGGTTTTGTGGTGCTGGTCACGGTGGGGCTGCGGCGGCAGCTCTTCGCCGTCAGCCAGGACGAGGAGTTCGCCCGGGTCACCGGGCTGCCCGTGCGCGCCCTGAACCTGCTGATCGCGGTGACGGCCGCCGTGACGGTCACGGTCGCCATGCGGGTGGTGGGGCTGCTGCTGGTCAGCGCGCTGATGGTGGTGCCGGTGGCGGCGGCGCAGCAGGTCACGCGCTCGTTCGTGGTCACCTTCGTGCTGGCCGTCGTGATCGGTACGGCGGTGACGGTGGCCGGCACGGTCACCTCGTACTACCAGGACGTACCGCCCGGCGCGACGATCGTGCTGATCGCGATCGGGGTCTTCGTGCTCCTGACCGCGCTCGCGACGCCGCTGGCCCGACGCCGGGCCCGCGCACTGCGGAACGCGGAAGCGGGCCTCGTACAGGCGGCCGGAACCGGGCCGGAACCGGCGGGCCCTCCGGACGTCCCCGGTGCCCGGCGACCCACGGAGGACGCCCCGGCATGACCGCGGGCCGGTCCCGGACTGGCAGAATGGGCCCGTAGAACAAGCGGGCAACGCCCGAGGGACACGGGCAGAGGCAAGGAGGCACCTGTGACGACTGCGCCCAGCGGCGGACCGAGCGCGGCCCCCGTGCGCGGCCGATCGACCCGCCAGCGCGCCGCGGTGGCGGCGGCGCTCGACGAGGTGGACGAGTTCCGCAGCGCTCAGGATCTCCACGACATGCTCAAACACCGGGGCGACTCGGTCGGTCTGACCACGGTCTACCGCACGCTCCAGTCGCTCGCCGACGCCGGCGAGGTCGACGTACTGCGCACGAACGACGGCGAATCGGTCTACCGGCGCTGCTCGACCGGCGACCACCATCACCATCTCGTCTGCCGGATCTGCGGCAAGGCGGTCGAGGTCGAGGGGCCCGCCGTCGAGCAGTGGGCGGAGACGGTCGCCGCGCAGCACGGGTATGTGAGCGTGGCGCACACGGTGGAGATCTTCGGCACCTGCGCGGAGTGCGCGGCGGCGGCCACCAAGAACTGAACCGGAGTGGAGGGTGGTGGGGGGCCCGCCCCGGGGGGCGGGGCCCCCCCCCCCCCATAGAGGGGGCGTCGCCCCCGCCGGCGCGGGGGGCGGG
>NZ_JBHYZP010000015.1:56546-106170 GCF_042752355.1 Streptomyces sp. NPDC059255 | reverse complement strand
TCCCCCTCCGCGCCCCCGCGCGCGTGCGCCCCCCCCCCCCAACCACCACCCCCCCCGGGGCGGGGGGGGGGGGGCCCCCGCGCCGGCGCCCCCCCCCCCCACCACCCTCTTTCCTGCTCGCTACGCCTGCTCGGCCTGTTCGTCCTGTTCCGGAATGTCCACGTCGGCCGACTCGTTGGGCAGCGCCCCGCCGAAGCGGCGGTCCCTGGACGCGTACTCCAGGCAGGCCCGCCACAGGTCCCGCCGGTCGAAGTCCGGCCACAGCACGTCCTGGAAGACCATCTCCGCGTAACTGCTCTGCCAGATCAGGTAGTTGGACGTACGCTGCTCACCGCTCGGCCGCAGGAAGAGATCCACGTCCGGCATGTCCGGGTAGTACATGTACTTGGCGAAGGTCTTCTCGTTGACCTTGGCCGGGTCGAGCTTGCCGGACGCGACATCGGCCGCGAGTGCCCGCGCTGCGTCGGCGATCTCCGCGCGACCGCCGTAGTTGACGCAGAAGTAGAGCGTCATGGCGTCGTTGTCCTTGGTCTGCTCCTGGGCGACCTGGAGCTCCTGGACGACCGACTTCCACATCTTGGGCATCCGGCCGACCCAGCGGATCCGGATCCCCAGCTCGTCCATCTCGTCACGGCGGCGCCGGATGACATCGCGGTTGAAGTTCATCAGGAAGCGCACCTCGTCGGGGGTGCGCTTCCAGTTCTCGGTCGAGAAGGCGAACAGGGAGAGGTTCTTGACGCCCATCTCCAGGCAGCCCTTGAGCACGTCCAGGACGACGCCCTCGCCCACCTTGTGGCCCTCGGTGCGCGGCAGCCCGCGCTCCTTGGCCCAGCGGCCGTTCCCGTCCATGACGCAGGCCACGTGCTTCGGCACCAGCTCGCCGGGGATCTTCGGCGGCACCGCGCCCGACGGGTGCGGCTCCGGCGTCTTGTAGTCGCGGCGGGAGCGTCCCAGGATTCCGCGTCGTGCCATGCGCTTCTCGTCTCCTCGTTGTTCTGCTCTGACTGGACTAGTTCTTCTCTACGTATCTGAGGGAGCGCAGGCCGCGCTCCAGATGCCAGTGCAGATAGGCGGACACCAGTCCGCTGCCCTCCCTGACATGGCGCGCCTCACACGCGTCGGCCGTCGCCCAGTCCCCGGTCAGCAGCGCGCTGAGCAGTCCGACGGCCTCAGCAGAGGGTACGACGCTGCCGGGCGCCCGGCAGTCGCCGCAGACGACCCCGCCCGAGGCGACGGAGAAGAACCGGTTGGGGCCGTGCAGTCCGCACCGCGCGCAGTCGTCGAAGCTCGGCGCGTAACCGTTGACGGCGAGGGAGCGCAGCAGGAAGGCGTCGAGGATCAGATGGGGCGCGTGCTCCCCGCGAGCGAGGGTGCGCAGCCCGCCGACGAGCAGCAGGTACTGCTGGACGGCCGGCTCGCCCTCGTGGTCGGTGAACCGCTCGGCGGTCTCCAGCATCGCGGTGCCGGCGGTGTAGCGGGCGTAGTCGGCGACGATCCCGCCCCCGTACGGGGCGATGGTCTCGCTCTGCGTGCACAGCGGCAGGCCGCGCCCGATCAGCTCGCTGCCACGGGCGAAGAACTGCACGTCGACGTGGGAGAACGGCTCCAGCCGCGCCCCGAACTTGGACTTGGTCCGCCGTACCCCCCGGGCCACGGCGCGGACACGGCCGTGGCCGCGGGTCAGAAGCGTGATGATGCGGTCGGCCTCACCGAGCTTCTGGGTGCGCAGCACGACGCCGTCGTCCCGGAACAGACTCATGACGTCATTCTCCCGCATGCGCGGACGCCTGTTCCCGCGTGCGTTTGTGGTCGGACGGCTACGGTCCGTACCCGCCGCGCCGGAACCCTCGGAGACCTTCAGGCCCCCTCGGGAACCCTCAGGAAGGCGTTCCCGACGCGGCCAGCAGCAGGCGGGCCGTGTCGTCCGCGCGGAGCTGGAGCGCGCCGCCGACGATGCTCAGCACCTCGCGCTCGGCCGGGCTGTAGACCCCGTCCGCCAAGGCGATCCTGGCGCCCTGGAGCAGGATCGACTCCCGTCCCGCCGGGGCGAGATGGGGCGCGAGCGGCTCCAGCGCCTCGTGCAGCTCGATGGCGAGCGCGGCGCCGAAGGGGCCCGCGTCGACGACGAAGCGGCCGGTGTCGGCGGCCAGCGCCTCGACCAGGTCCGTCAGCCGGTCCTCGGTGCACTCCTCGAACCCGGCCGCGCGCACCGTGAGAACGGCGGTCTCCAGGACCGTACGCGACGAGGTGCCGCCGGCCGCGAGGACCGCGAGCGCAACCGTGTGGACGGCGTCGCGCAGCATCGCGGAGAAGCGGAGGGTGGTGGGGTGGTCCAGCGCGTCCGTGCCGAAGTGGGCGTGGCAGGCGGCGCACTCGACCACGGGTCCGGCACTGCCGCGCGAGAGCAGCGGGATGCCGAGCACGGTGAAGCGGCGACGGCCGGTACGACGGCGGTAGTTGCGGTCACCGCCGCAGTCGGGGCAGAAGAACTCGCCGTCACCGACCGTGGTCCACGACGTGCGAATGCCGCAGAGGCGCGGTTTTCGGCCGCGTGGTCCTTGAGCTGGCAGCACGTCGCGCACCTCCGTAACGCCTCGGCGGCGCTTCGTTGCGCCGCACTCCGCTTCGCCTCCGCGCCCTTTCAGGAAATCAGGACGTGGAGCCGCCGCGCTGACGTGATGTTAGCCACATCTCCGCGATGGCGTCAGTACCGTGGCGTGAGATCGCCATGACATGGCCGAACCCCGCCCCTTGCGTACGGGGGCGGGGCTCGGGAAAGGCTCAGGTCGGCGCGGGACGCCGGGCGGGGTCGCGCGGGTGTCCCGGTGGGTCAGCGGGTCGCGCGGTTCACCGCGGAGATGACCGCCTTGAGTGACGCGCGGGTGGTGTTGGCGTCGATGCCGATGCCCCACAGCACCTTTCCGTCGATCGCGCACTCGATGTACGAGGCGGCCTGCGCGCTCGCGCCCTCGCTCATGGTGTGCTCCTGGTAGTCCAGCAGCCGGGCGTCCACCCCGACCGCCGCCAGGGCCTCGAAGAAGGCCGAGATCGGACCGTTGCCGGTGCCGGTCAGGACCGTCTCCGTACCGTCCACGACAGCCTGGACGGTCAGGGTGTCCTTGCCGTCCGTGTCGGTCGTGGTCTGCCCCGAGCGGAGCTGGATCCGGCCCCAGGCGTTCTCCGCGTTGGGCAGGTACTCGTCCCGGAAGACCGACCAGATCTGGGCGGGGGTGACCTCGCCGCCCTCGGCGTCGGTCTTGGCCTGAATGATGCGGGAGAACTCGATCTGCATCCGGCGCGGCAGGTCCAGCTTGTGGTCGTTCTTCAGGACGTACGCGACACCGCCCTTGCCGGACTGCGAGTTGACGCGGATGACCGCCTCGTAGGAGCGGCCCACGTCCTTCGGATCGATCGGCAGGTACGGCACGGCCCACTCGATCTCGTCGACGGACCTGCCGCGCGCCGCGGCGTCGGCCTCGCGGGCGTCGAAGCCCTTCTTGATGGCGTCCTGGTGGGAGCCGGAGAAGGAGGTGTAAACCAGGTCGCCCACGTAGGGGTGGCG
The DNA here is from genome assembly GCF_042752355.1 of Streptomyces sp. NPDC059255. NCBI lineage: Bacteria > Bacillati > Actinomycetota > Actinomycetes > Kitasatosporales > Streptomycetaceae > Streptomyces > Streptomyces sp. NPDC059255. Next base: position 102,608 of record NZ_JBHYZP010000015.1, on the reverse strand, counting down.
CGGGTGGATCTCCATCTGGTTGCAGTACTCGCTGGTACGGCGGACCTCGTCGATCCGCGAGAAGTCGATCTGCGGGTCGACGCCCTGGGAGAAGAGGTTCATGCCCAGCGTCACCAGGTCCACGTTGCCGGTGCGCTCGCCCTGGCCGAACAGGCACCCCTCGATCCGGTCGGCGCCGGCCATCAGCGCCAGTTCGGCGGCGGCGACGGCCGTGCCGCGGTCGTTGTGCGGGTGCACGGACAGACAGACGTGCTCGCGGCGGGAGAGGTTGCGGGACATCCACTCGAAGCGGTCCGCGTGGGTGGAGGGGGTCGACCGCTCGACGGTGGCGGGCAGGTTGAGGATGATCTCGCGGCCGGCCTCGGGCTGCCAGACATCCATGACCGCCTCGCAGACCTCCAGGGCGAAGTCCAGCTCGGTGTCGGTGAAGATCTCCGGGCTGTACTGGTAGCCGAAGGTGGTCTCGGGGCCGAGGATCTTCTCCGCGTACTCCATCACCAGCCGGGTACCGTCCACGGCGATCTGCTTGACCTGCTCCTTCGTGCCGCGGAAGACGACCCGGCGGAAGGTGGGGGCGGTGGCGTTGTAGAGGTGGACGGTGGCGCGGTGCGCGCCGCGCAGCGCCTCGACGGTGCGCTCGATCAGCTCTTCACGCGCCTGGGTCAGGACGGAGATCGTCACGTCCTCGGGGATCGCGCCCTCTTCGATGATCGACCGTACGAACGCGAAGTCGGTCTCACCGGAGGCCGGGAAGCCGACCTCGATCTCCTTGTAGCCCATGCGGACCAGCAGGTCGAACATCTCGCGCTTGCGCGCCGGCGACATGGGGTCGATCAGCGCCTGGTTGCCGTCGCGCAGATCGGTGGAGAGCCAGCGGGGGGCGGCGGTGACCCGGTTGTCCGGCCAGGTGCGGTCGGCGATGTCCACGGCCTCGTAGCGGCCGTACTTGTGGATCGGCATCCTGGACGGGCGCTGGGTGTGGGTCGCGTTGGTGAGGGGCGTGGGGCGACCGACGGAAGGTGCAGACATTGCGTAGGGCTCCTCGTGTGTCCACTGGGACGGCCGACGGGGGCGTGATCACCGCAACGCCGAAACTCCGCGGGGAGGGGGTCGGCCTACGACTACAGGCCCTCGCCGCGGCAGCTAAGGAGAAGCAGCCCGAAACGCATGATGTGCAGCAACGTAACAGACGGCACGGCGCGGGCGCCGCCTCGTATCAGCATGCGGAATCATATGACGACCACACCGACCCGGATCACTCTATTTCAGCAAAGATTGTCGCAATGGGTGACAGAGGTGTGACGGGCTGCCACATTGCTGTCATGGACGCCATCACACCGGTCTTCTGCACCATCGTGCCGCCGCACGTACTCGACAAGCTCGCGCAGGCCGACGACCCCGCGGTCTCCGGCCCCGCCCGCCGCACCCTGGAGGCGGACTCCGCGCAGCGCACCCGGCGCCGTCTGACCGCCGTGGCCGCGCGCCCGCCCGCCGCGCCGGAGGGCGCCGCGACGGGCGCCCCCCACCGCACCATCTACGACTGCCGGAACAGCACGGCGCTGCCGGGCAGGGAGGTCCGCGAGGAGGGCGCGGAACCGGGCCAGGACGCCACCGTCAACCGCGCGTACGGCGGGCTCGGCTCCACGTTCGAGCTGCTGCTCTCGGCGTACGGCCGCGACTCGCTGGACGGCGCGGGGCTGCCGCTCGTCGCCAGCGTGCACTACGACCGCGACTACGGGAACGCCTTCTGGGACGGCGAGCAGATGGTCTTCGGGGACGGCGACGGGGAGATCTTCCTCGACTTCACCCTCCCGGTGGACGTGATCGGCCACGAGTTGACGCACGGCCTCACCCAGTACACGGCCAACCTCGCCTACTACGGGCAGTCGGGCGCGCTCAACGAGTCCGTGTCGGACGTCTTCGGCACGCTGGTCAAGCAGTACACCCTGGACCAGACCGCGGACCAGGCGGACTGGCTCATCGGCGAGGGCCTGCTCGCACCGCGCGTCCAGGGCGTCGCGCTGCGCTCCATGAAGGCCCCGGGCACGGCGTACGACGACGACGTCCTCGGCAAGGACCCGCAGCCGGCCGTCATGGACGACTACGTACGGACCAATCAGGACAACGGCGGGGTGCACATCAACTCCGGCATCCCGAACCACGCGTTCTACCTGCTGGCCACCCAGCTCGGCGGCAAGGCCTGGGAGCGGGCGGGCCAGATCTGGTTCGACGTGCTCACCGGCGGCGAGCTGGAGATCGACGCGGACTTCGCGGACTTCGCCGGACTGACGGTCGCGGCGGCGCGGGCGCGCTACGGGGAGGCGGCGGAGCTCGAAGCCGTGGTCAAGGCCTGGTCCCAGGTCGGGGTCCGCACGAGCTGATCCCGCCGTCACCGGTGCGCGGGCGGCGGCTACCGCTGCCGCCCGTCAGGTACTAGACAGGACCCATGCGTATCCAAGTACGGCGTACGGGCGGCTTCGCCGGCATCGAGCGAACGGCCGAGATCGACACCGCGCCCCTGCCCGACGCCACCCACTGGCAGGCCCTGGCCCACCGGGCCCTCGCGGGCGGCGGCCCCGCCCCGCACCCCGGCGTCCCGGACGGCTTCGCCTACACGATCACGGTCGACGGCCGCACGGTCCACTGCGCGGACCCGCACCTGACGGACGCCCAGCGCGAACTGATCTCCCGAGTCCTGAAGGAAGGCGCCTGAGCCACCGGGCGACCGCTCAGAAGCCGAGCTTGCGCAGCTGCTTGGGGTCCCGCTGCCAGTCCTTGGCGACCTTCACGTGCAGGTCGAGGAAGACCGGCGTGCCGAGCAGCGCCTCGATGTGCTTGCGGGACTTCGTCCCGACCTCCTTGAGCCGCTTGCCCTTGGGGCCGATGATGATCCCCTTCTGGCTCGGGCGCTCGATGTACACGTTCGCGTGGATGTCGAGCAGCGGCTTGTCCGCCGGGCGGTCCTCGCGGGGCAGCATCTCCTCGACGACCACCGCGATCGAGTGCGGCAGCTCGTCCCGTACGCCCTCCAGCGCGGCCTCGCGGATCAGCTCGGCCACCATGACCTGCTCGGGCTCGTCCGTGAGGTCGCCCTCCGGGTAGAGCGGCGGGCTCTCCGGGAGCAGCGGGACCAGGAGGTCGGCAAGGAGGCCGACCTGCTTGTCGCCGACCGCCGAGACCGGGACGATCTCCGCCCATTCCAGGCCGAGTTCCGCGCCGAGCCGGTCGATCGCGATGAGCTGCTCGGCGAGCGTCTTGGAGTCGACGAGATCGGTCTTGGTGACGACGGCGACCTTCGGTGTCTTCTTGATCCCGGCCAGTTCCTTGGCGATGAACCGGTCGCCGGGGCCCAGCTTCTCGTTGGCGGGCAGGCAGAAGCCGATCACGTCGACCTCGGCCCAGGTCGTCCGCACGACGTCGTTGAGACGCTCGCCGAGCAGGGTGCGCGGCTTGTGGAGCCCGGGGGTGTCCACCAGGATGAGCTGTGCCTCGGGGCGGTGCACGATGCCGCGCACCGTGTGCCGGGTGGTCTGCGGCCGGTTCGAGGTGATGGCCACCTTCTGGCCGACCAGAGCGTTCGTGAGGGTGGACTTGCCCGCGTTGGGGCGACCGACGAAGCAGGCGAAGCCGGCCCGGTGCGGTGCTTCGGCCGACTCGGGAGAAGTCTCGGGAGAAGAGGTACGAGCGCTCATGGCGCCCATTCTCCCCGATCCTTCACCCTCCGCCGACCAGCCGACCCCGCGAACACACCGCCGGCTTGCCGCGCGGAGCCGTCAACCCGCCGTGACCGTCACCCGCAGCGCGCCGTCCGCTCCCGCCACCAGGACCGGGGTCGCCGGGCCACCGAGATCCCGTACGGCCGCCCGGTCCTCGTCGGACGCGGTCGCGGCGTCGGTGACGACGGCGGCCGCCTCCAGCGAGGTGGCACCACTGGCCACGGCCATCGCCACGGCGGTACGGAGGGCGCTCAGCTTGAGGGAGTCCAGCTCCACGCTCCCGGCGACATACGTCCGCCCGGTCTCGTCCCGCACGGCCGCCCCCTCGGGCACCCCGTTCCGGGCGCGTGCCGAGCGGGCCAGGGTAATGATCTTGCGGTCCTCGGGGTCGAGGCCGGCGGCGTCAGCGCTGTTGGTGGTCCGTGTCATGTCCCAGAGCATAGGCAACCGGCGCAGAAGCCTCCGCGCACAGGTGGCGGTGCCGGGACCGCCACCGGTGTCCCGGCAGCCGGGCCGTCACGGGCGGTCCAGGCGGAGGCGCTCCGCCTTCGGGAGGCCGGACACCACCAGGTCGTACGAGTCCTCGATCAGCTCGCGGACCATCCGCGCCGGCAGTTCCGCCACCGTCACCGTGTTCCAGTGGCGCTTGTTGAGGTGCCAGCCGGGGACGATCGCCTCGTAGGTCTCCCGCAGGCGCAGCGCCTCCTCCGGGTCGCACTTCAGGGCGATCGTCAGCGGGGTCTCCTCCAGCGCGCAGAAGGCGAAGATCTTGCCGCAGACCCGGAAGACCGTCAGCTCCGTGTTGCGCGGGAACGGGGTGTCCTCCGACGTGCCGTTCAGGCCGAGGCAGTACGAGCGCACCGCCCCGGCCGTCAGCGCCCGCGGGGTCATGGAGCCGGGGCCTCTTCACGGACCGGTTCCGCGAGGACCGTGACGATCTTGTTGCGGCGGCCGGCCGGGGACTCGGCCGTCAGCCGCAGGGTACGGCCGTCGGGGAGTTCGACCCGGGCGGTGGCGCCCGCGATCGGGACTCGGCCCAGCGCCTTCGCGAGCAGGCCGCCGACCGTTTCCACGTCCTCGTCGTCGTACTCGTCGAGGCCGAACAGGTCTCCGAGGTCCCCGATGTCGAGCCGGGCCGTGACCCGGTAGGAGCCGTCGCCCAGCTCCTCGACCGGGGGCAGTTCGCGGTCGTACTCGTCGGTGATCTCGCCGACGATCTCCTCCAGGATGTCCTCGATCGTGACGATCCCGGCCGTGCCGCCGTACTCGTCGATCACGACCGCGACATGGCTGCGCTCCTGCTGCATCTCGCGCAGCAGATCCCCGGCGTTCTTCGTGTCGGGCACGAACGCCGCGGGGCGCATCGCCGTGGAGACCAGGTCGGCCTCGGAGTCCCGGTTGATGTGGGTCTTCCTGACCAGGTCCTTGAGGTAGACGATGCCGACGATGTCGTCCTCGTTCTCCCCCGTCACCGGGATGCGGGAGAAGCCCGAGCGCAGCGCCAGGGTGAGCGCCTGACGGATCGTCTTGTACCGCTCGATGCAGACCAGGTCCGTGCGCGGGACCATCACCTCGCGGACGAGGGTGTCCCCCAGTTCGAAGACCGAGTGCACCATCCGGCGCTCGTCGTCCTCGATCAGCGACTCCGCCTCCGCGAGGTCGACCATGGCGCGCAGCTCGGCCTCACTGGCGAAGGGACCCTTGCGGAAGCCCTTGCCGGGGGTGAGCGCGTTGCCCAGGAGGATCAGGAGCTGCGGGACCGGGCCCATGATCCTGGCCAGCGGCAGCAGGACGTACGCCGAGGCGGTCGCCGTGTTCAGCGGGTGCTGGCGGCCGATGGTGCGCGGCGAGACGCCCACCGCCACGTAGGAGACGAGGACCATCACGCCGATGGCGACGAGCAGCGCCGCCCAGGTCTCCCGGAACTCCTCCAGGCAGACGTAGGTGACCAGCACCCCGGCGGCCATCTCGCAGGCGACCCGTACCAGCAGCGCCACGTTGAGGTAGCGCGTCGGGTCGGCGGCGACCTGGGCCAGCTTGGCCGCGCCGCGCCGCCCCGACCGTACGGCCTCGGCGGCCCGGAAGCTGGAGACGCGTGCGATGCCCGCCTCGGCGGACGCCGCGAGCCAGGCGACGACGACCAGCGCGACGGCGCCGGCGATCAGTTGCGCGGTCATGAGACCGTGGGCGCGGGCGACGGACCGGTGAGGCCCTGCTCGGCGCGCCAGCCGTCGACGATGGCCGCCTGGAGGCCGAACATCTCGGTCTTCTCCTCCGGCAGCTCGTGGTCGTACCCGAGGAGGTGCAGCACCCCGTGGACCGTCAGGAGCTGGAGCTCCTCGTCCATCGAGTGCTGGGTCGGCGCTTCCTCGCCCTGCCGCTTGGCGACCTCCGGGCAGAGCACGATGTCACCGAGGAGCCCCTGCGGGGGCTCCTCGTCGTCCTTGACCGGCGGACGCAGTTCGTCCATCGGGAAGGACATGACATCGGTCGGTCCCGGCAGGTCCATCCACTGGATGTGGAGCTGCTCCATCGCGGCGTCGTCCACCACGATCACCGACAGCTCGGAGAGCGGGTGGATGCGCATCCGGGTGAGCGCGTAGCGGGCGACGTCGAGAATCGCCTGCTCGTCGACCTCGGTGCCTGACTCGTTGTTGACGTCGATCGACATGGTGCGCTCTGGTCTACTTCCCGTTGTTGCTGTCGTACTGCTCGTACGCGTCGACGATACGGCCGACGAGCTTGTGCCGTACGACATCCTGGGAGGTGAGCCGGGAGAAGTGGACGTCCTCGACGCCTTCCAGGATGTCCTGGACCTGGCGCAGACCGCTCTTCGTGCCGTTCGGCAGGTCGACCTGGGTGACATCGCCGGTGATGACGATCTTCGACTCGAAGCCGAGACGCGTCAGGAACATCTTCATCTGCTCGGGGCTGGTGTTCTGCGCCTCGTCCAGGATGATGAACGCGTCGTTGAGCGTACGTCCGCGCATGTATGCCAGGGGCGCGACCTCGATCGTGCCCGCCGCCATCAGCCGCGGGATCGAGTCGGGGTCGAGCATGTCGTGCAGCGCGTCGTAGAGCGGGCGCAGATACGGGTCGATCTTCTCGTAGAGCGTGCCGGGCAGGAAGCCGAGCCGCTCCCCCGCCTCGACGGCCGGCCGGGTCAGGATGATCCGGTTGACCTGCTTGGCCTGAAGCGCCTGGACGGCCTTGGCCATGGCGAGGTACGTCTTGCCGGTACCGGCCGGGCCGATGCCGAAGACGACCGTGTGCCGGTCGATCGCGTCGACGTACCGCTTCTGGTTGAGGGTCTTGGGCCGGATCGTGCGGCCCCGGCTGGAGAGAATGTTCTGGGTGAGCACCTCGGCGGGCGTCTCGGGACCGTCCGCGCCGCCGTTCTCGCTCGCCCTGAGCATGGCGATCGAACGTTCCACTGCGTCCTCCGTCATCGGCTGACCGGTGCGGAGCACCAGCATCATCTCGTCGAACAGGCGCTGGACGAGCGCGACGTCCGCCGCGCTGCCGCTCGCACTGATCTCGTTTCCCCGGACATGGATGTCGGCGGCCGGGAACGCCTTCTCGATCACTCTCAGCAGGGAGTCTCCGGAGCCCAGAACCGTCACCATGGGGTGCTTGGCGGGGACGGTCCACCGGGCGCGTGCCTGCTCCTCCTCGGAGGTCCCGTCCGTCGCGGGCCCCCGGTCTGACGCCGAGGTCTGGACTGTAGGTGTCTGAGTCATGGGCCGGCCGTGTGGCCTGCGCATACCTCCCGTTGCAGGGTTCTCGCCGCTCGACAACCTCTGGAGTACCAGCCTACGACCCCGCACTGACAAGGCCCTAGGGCTTTTCCCCGCGCCTTCTCGTGAGCCGCCCACGCGCCGGGAGCCCCCGGCCCGCGCCGGGGGGGGGGGGCTCCCGGCTCCCGGGCTCCCCCGGGCCCCGGCCCCCAGGCTCCGGCCCCCGGATCAGCCCGAGCGGCCGAAGCCGATCGTCGGTACGGCCCTGCGCAGCGGCCACGGCCGGGTCGGCGCGGGCAGCAGCTCCGCCAGGAAGGCGTAGCGCCGCAGCGCCGCCGGGTCCTGCTCCGGGGAGCCCTGGACGTAACTCCACCAGGCCGCGACCTCCGCCCAGCCGGGCGCGGAGAGCGAGCCGCCGAACTCCTGGACCGAGAGCGCGGCGGTCAGCCCGGCGAAGGCCAGCCGGTCGGCGAGCGGCCAGCCGGCCAGCGTGCCGGTGACGAACCCGGCGACGAAGACGTCCCCCGCGCCCGTCGGGTCGAGGGCGGCCACCGCGATCGCCGGGACCTCGGCGGTCTCGCCGGTCGCCGCGTCCACGGCGTACGCGCCCTCCGAACCCAGCGTGACGACGGCCACCGGCACCTGCTCGGCGAGCGCCCGCGCGGCGGCCCTGGGGCAGTCGGTGCGGGTGTAGCGCATGGCCTCCTCGGCGTTGGGGAGGAACGCCTCGCAGTGCCGCAGGTCGGCGAGGCCGGCCAGGTCCCAGCGGCCGGTGTCGTCCCAGCCGACGTCGGCGAAGATCCGCGTCCCGTGGTGGGCGGAGTGGGCGATCCACTCGTCGCACCGGCCGGGCGTGAGCGCGGCGACGGCGGCCCGGGCGCGGGGCGGGCACTCGGGCAGCGCGCCCTCCGGCGGCGGGGCCTCGTGGCCGTGCGAGACCATCGTGCGCTCGCCCTCGTACGCCATGGAGACGGTCACCGGGGAGTGCCAGCCGGGGACGGTGCGGGAGCGGGAGAGATCGATGCCCTCGCCCTGTTCCAGCGCGTCCCAGCAGTACTCGCCGTAGTGGTCATCACCGAAGGCGGCGGAGAGCGAGGTGCGCAGCCCGAGCCGGGCCAGCGCGGAGGCCATGTTGGCGATGCCGCCGGGGCTGGACCCCATGCCCCTGGCCCAGGACTCGGTGCCCCGTACGGGGGCGGTGTCCAGGCCGGTGAAGATGATGTCGAGGAAGACCGTGCCCGTGAGATAGACGTCGTACTCGGGTTCGTCAGGGGACCGCAGGGCCGCCAGTGGGTCGACGTGGGCGGCGTGTTCCAGCGCGGTGTGCCCCGGGGCGGCGGGCCCCGGGCGGTCCAGATGGTCCAGGTGCTCCAGCGGGTCTCCGTTGGGTGTGATCACGGCGGGCTCCCGATCGCGTGCGGATCCGGACAGTCTGCCCGATCGGCGGGGCACCGCCGGACACGTCCGCGGCCCGCCCCCGTCAGCGCTTGGGCAGCGGTACCCGTACGAGATCGGCGGCGACCGTCAGTTCGCCCTCGAAGCCCGCCGCGCGCGCCTGCCGTTCGAACTCGTCGGGGTCGCTGTAGCGCTGCGAGAAGTGCGTCAGCACGAGGTGCCGTACGCCGGACTCCGCCGCCACGCGGCCGGCCTGGCCCGCGGTGAGATGGCCGTGGTCGGTGGCGAGCCGCTCGTCCTCGTCCAGGAAGGTCGACTCGATGACCAGCAGGTCGCACCCCTCGGCGAGCGCGAACACCCCGTCGCAGAGCCGGGTGTCCATGACGAAGGCGAACCGCTGTCCGCGCCGGACGTCGCTGACCTGCTCCAGCGTGATGCCGTTCAGCACGCCCTCGCGCTGGAGCCGGCCCACGTCGGGGCCGGCGATCCCGTGGGCGGCGAGCCGCGCGGGGTCCATCCGGCGGCCGTCCGGCTCGGTGAGGCGGTAGCCGTACGCCTCGACGGGGTGCGAGAGCTTCCGCGTGTCCAGGGTGTACGCGGGGGTGCGCGCGAGGACGCCGTCGCCGGTGACGGGCGCCTCGGTCAGCGCGACGGTCTCGCGGTAGGCCGTCGCGTACCGCAGCCGCTCGAAGAAGCGCCGGCCGCTCGCCGGGTAGTGCGCGGTGATCTCGTGCGGCACCTGGTCGAGGTTGATGCGCTGGACGACACCGGCGAGGCCGAGGGAGTGGTCGCCGTGGAAGTGCGTGACGAGGATCCGGTTGATGTCGTGCGCCGCGACCCCGGCGCGCAGCATCTGGCGCTGGGTGCCCTCGCCCGGGTCGAAGAGCAGGCCCTCGCCGTCCCAGCGCAGCAGATAGCCGTTGTGGTTGCGGTGGCGGGTGGGCACCTGGCTGGCGGTGCCCAGCACGACCAGTTCGCGTACGGACAAGGCGCCTACCCGGGAGGCCAGTTGAGGCCGCGCCCGCCCAGCACGTGGGCGTGGGCGTGGAAGACGGTCTGGCCGGCGCCCGAGCCGGTGTTGAACACGACGCGGTATCCGGTGGCGTCGACCTTGTCGTCGGCGGCCACGGCCGCCGCCTCGCGCAGTATGTCCGCGGCGACGGCCGGCTCGGCGGTGGCGAGGGTGACGGCGTCCGGGTAGTGCGCGCGCGGAATGACCAGGACATGCGTCGGGGCCTGCGGGTTGATGTCCCGGAAGGCGACGGTGGTCTCGCTCTCGCGCACGATGGTCGCCGGTACGTCCCCCGAGACGATCTTGCAGAACAGGCAGTCGGCCTGCGGTTCTCCGGCCATGGTCCCGGCCTCCTCGGCAGAGCTGGTGTCGGTCGGTGATCGGTCGGCGATCAGTTCCGTACGGGACCGTTCCGTAGGGACAGTTCCGTACGGACGCATGCTATCGGCACCGGTCCACGGGCGGTGCGCCGCGCGGCTACGAGCGGAGCGCCGCGCGCTCGAACCAGATGGTCAGCAGCGTCGGTATCAGCCCCGCCCAGAAGAGCGCCTGCGGTATCCCCCGGTCCGTCCACGGGACGGCCGCGACGAGCAGGCCGCAGAGGGTGCTCCAGATCGCCTGGCCGAGCACCAGCCGGGCCCAGAACTCCCGCCGTACCAGGGACCGTACGCTGAGCCGGACGCCCGTGCGCAGCCTCCGGTAGCGGCGCCAGGCGCCGAATCCCCAGGCCGCGCCCATCAGCGCGATCGCGTACAGCCGGGTCCCGATCGGCAGGGGCAGTTCCTTGGCCTCGCCGTCCGCCGGGAAGAGGTCCACGGCGACGCCCGCGAGCACCACGCAGAGCACGGCGATCCAGCGGGTGCCGCGCAGCATCCGGAAGACCGTACGGTCCAGCCCCGAGCGCAGACTCCGGGAGGAGGGGTCGGCGGCGAGCGCCGTGGCGTACCCGTCGGCCACCTCGGGGAGCTTCTTCGACGGGTCGGCGGCCTGGAGGGCGGCGTGCTCCTCCAGGGCCCAGGCGTCGTTCGGATCGATGCGCAGGGTCGCGAGGACCGCCTGCCGGCGGATGTCGCCGCGGCCGTTGAGGAGGGCGGCCTTCCACATCGTGTAATGCGCGAAGGGCTCCTCGGGCGCCAGCCGTACGGCGTGGGCCGCCGCTTCGAGCGTCTCGGGCCAGCGTGGCCGATAGGCGCCGACCGCCTCGGAGAGCGCCGCGTGCCCCCGCCAGGATTCCGGGGAGACCCGGATCGCCGCGCGGGCCGCGCTCTCCGCCTCCTCGGGGCGCCCCAGTCTGCGCAGCCCGTAGGTCCGTACGACGAGCGCCCCGTAGTCGTCGGGATCCTGCGCCAGCACCCGGTCCGTCGCGTCCACCGTGCCCTGGAACGTACGGGCGTTGAGATGGCAGCGCGCCAGGGTGACGAGTGCGTCCCGGTCGTCCGGGTCCTCGGCGAGGCGGCGGCCGAGGACCCCTTTCGCCTCGTCGTTCCTGCCCAGCTCCATCAGCGCGGCCGCCCGCGCCACCAGGGCGTTCTCCACCAGGGTCACAGCTTGCGCTTCCTCTTCAGATGGGCGAGGAGATCGTCGTACGCGCCGCCCTCGTTGGCGAACATGGCGACATTGCGCGCGGTGGCGAACCAGGGCTCCGTGGACGGCCGTACCGCCTTCGCCGCCGCCAGCAGATCCGCCATGTTGATCATGCGTACGGTGCCGGTGCGGGCCGAGTCGAGCAGCGCGGTCTCCGAGGCGGACTCGCAGAGGTGGGCGAGGTCGGCGCCGGAGAACTCCTCGGTGATCTTGACCAGCTTGCCCAGGTCGACCGATTCGATGGGCCGGTCGCGCAGGTGGTACCGGAGGATCGCCTCACGCGCGGGCGCGTCGGGCGGCAGGACCAGCAGGGTGCGGTCGAGCCGGCCCGGGCGGCGCAGCGCGAGGTCCACGTCCCAGGGGACGTTGGTGGCGGCGAGCACGAACACGCCCTCGTTGGCGGCGCTTTCGACCCCGTCGAGCTCGGTGAGGAGCTGGTTGACGGTGTTCCGCATCCCGCTGTGGTGCGTGCGGCTGCGCTTGGCGCCGAGGGCGTCCAGTTCGTCGAGGAAGACCACACAGGGCGCCTGTCGGCGGGCCGTCTCGAAGATCTCGTGCATGTTGCGCTCGGAGTTGCCGGTCCACATGTCGAGCACGTCGTTGACGGACACGGAGAGGAAGTTGGCGCCGAGTTCGCCCGCGACGGCCCGTGCGATGAACGTCTTGCCGCAGCCGGGCGGCCCGTAGAGCAGCAGTCCGCCGCGCAGGCTCTTGCCGAACAGCCTGCGCAGTTCGGGGTTGCGCAGGGGCGCGAGGAAGGCGGCCTCAAGGCGCTCCTTGACCTCGCGCATCCCGCCGACATCGGCGAGCCGGAGCGCACCGGGCGCGTCCACGTCCCAGGCGGAGACGGAGCCGGCGTCCCCGCCGCCGTCGGCGGAGAGCGGGTCCTCGCGCGCCGGCCCCGGGGCGGCGTCCGCGGGCGCGACGAAGCGGGGCGGAACGGCGTCCCCGACCTCCTGCTCGGCCGACTTCCAGTCGAAGGGCGGCGGAACAGATGGTGCCGGTGCCGGTGGTGACGCGGGTGCCGCCTGCGTCACCGGCGTGACGGCCGGTACGGGTGCGACCGCCGGTACGGGTGTGACCGGTGCCGGTGGTGACGCGGGGCTGCCCATCGCACGCATCATCAGCGCCCGCGCGTCGCCGTCCCCGGGCGCCCGCTGGAGGGCGACGGCCGCCTCGGCCACCGCCTCCTCTGCCCGCCCCGCGTCGAGCAGCAGCCCCGCCAGGTGGACCCGGAGGGGGACGTCGTCGGGGGCCGCGGCCACGGCGGTCCGCAGACTGTGGATCAGAGGCGACTCGTGGGACATGGCGCCACCCTACGGAGCAGCACTGACAATCCGCCCACGGGGTACCGCACTTCTGACGGAGTACGGTCAGGACCAGCGGCCCGTACGGCCCATCAGCAGCGCCGTGGCCGCCGTGCCCGCGGTGGAGGTGCGCAGCACGCTGGGGCCCAGCCGGTACGGCCGCGCCCCCACCGCCGCGAAGGCCGTCAACTCCTCCGGCGACACGCCCCCTTCGGGGCCCACCACCAGCACGATCGAGCCCGTTCCCGGCAGTTCGGCGGTGGCCAGCGCGGCGCTGTCCGCCTCCCGGTCCTCGTGCAGGACGGCCGCGAGGTCCGCCGTGGCGAGCAGCGCGGCGACCTGCTTGGTGGTCATGGCGCCCGCGACCTCGGGGAAGCGCACCCGGCGCGACTGCTTGCCCGCCTCGCGCGCGGTGGCCCGCCACTTGGCGAGCGCCTTCACGCCCCGCTCGCCCCGCCACTGGGTGACGCAGCGCGCAGCGGCCCACGGGACGATGGCGTCGACGCCGGTCTCCGTCATGGTCTCGACGGCCAGTTCGCCCCGGTCGCCCTTGGGCAGGGCCTGGACGACGGTGATGTGCGGGGTCTCCGGCGGTTCCTCCGTCACCGAGCTGAGTTCGACGACCAGCCGGTCCTTGCCCTCGGCCGCCAGCACCACGCAGTCGGCCCACCGGCCGGTGCCGTCGGTCAGGACGACGTCCTCGCCGGGCCGCATGCGCTTCACCGAGACGGCGTGCCGCCCCTCGGGCCCGTCCAGCACGAACCTCTCGCTGTGCCCGGGGCCGAAGCCGTCCACGACGAAGACGGGTGCGGTCACGGCGCGCTGCCCAGGCCGGGCATGAACGAGGCGCGGGTCGCGTCGAGTTCGCCCGCGAGGACCTCGACCAGCTTCCCGGCGGGCAGTTCGCGCGCCATCCGGTGGCCCTGGCCCGCCCAGAGGGCCATGCCCTGCGCGTCGCCCACCTTGGCGGCGGCCTTGCGCAGCCCGGAGGTGAGGTGGTGGACCTCGGGGTAGGCGGGCGGGGCGTACGGGCCGTGTTCGCGCATGAAGCGGTTGACGAGCCCGCGCGCGGGGCGGCCGGAGAACGCCCGGGTCAGCTCGGTCCGTACGAAGAGCGGGTTGGTCATGGCCTGCTTGTGCAGGGCGTTGGCCCCGGACTCCGGGCAGACCAGGAAGGCGGTGCCGAGCTGTGCCGCGTCGGCGCCCGCCGCGAGTACGGCGGCGATCTGACCGCCGCGCATGAGGCCGCCCGCGGCGATGACCGGCAGCTCGACGGCCTCCCTGACCTGTGCGACCAGCGAGAGGAGCCCGAGGCCCGCGCCGTCGGTGGCGGGGTCGTCACGGTGAGTCCCCTGGTGGCCGCCGGCTTCGATGCCCTGCACACAGACGGCGTCGGCGCCGGACCACTGGGCGGTCTGGGCCTCCTCGGGCGTGGTCACGGTGACGACGGTGTACGTACCGACGCCCGCGAACGAGTCGAAGGTCGTCCTGGTCGGGCACCCGAAGGTGAAGGAGACGACCGGCACCGGGTCGTCGAGCAGGATGGCGAGCTTGGCCTCGTACGCGTCGTCCCACCCGGTCTCGGGGTCGCCGAGCGGGGTCTCGTACCAGGTGGCCTCACCGGCGAGCTGGTTACGGTAGACCTCGACGGCGGCGCGGTCGGCGTAGCGCGCCTGCGGCATGAAGAGATTGACGCCGAAGGGCCGGCCGGTGAGACCCCGGATCTGCTTGATCTCTTCGTACATGCCGTCGACCGTCTTGTAGCCGGCGGCGAGGAACCCGAGACCTCCGGCCTCGGAGACGGCCGAGGCGAGCTGCGGGCAGGACGCGCCGCCCGCCATGGGGGCCTGCACGATCGGATACCGGCAGAGATCGGTCAGTGCGGAGGACATGCAGGCATGGTGCCATGTCAGCCACGGCACCTCCGAATCGGCACCGCACCAGGCGTGACGCCGGGTCCGGAGGCCACCCCCGGCCCCCGGCCCGAACGAACCGCGCGCTGCCCGTTGAGGCAACCTTCGAAGGGCCCGCCTACCGCCCGTTGAACGCTGCCTTCGGGGGCGAGAACAGCCCCTGCCGCCCTGGCCGACCGCGCCCGCCCGGGGGCAAACCCCCGGGCGGGCGGCCGGACAAGCCCGCCTACCGCCCGTTGAACGCGTCCTTCAGACGCGAGAACAACCCCTGCTGCCCTGGCTGGAACTGGCCCGTGGGCCGTTCCTCGCCGCGGAGCTGGGCCAGTTCGCGCAGCAGGCGCTCCTGCTCCGGGTCCATCTTCGTCGGGGTCATCACCTCGACGTGGACGATCAGGTCGCCCCGGCCACCGCCGCGGAGGTGCGTGATGCCGCGGCCGTGCAGCGGGATCGACTGGCCGGACTGCGTGCCGGGCCGTACGTCGATCTCCTCCACGCCGTCCAGCGTCTCCAGCGGGCACTTCGTGCCCAGCGCCGCCGCGGTCATCGGGATCGTCACCGTGCAGTGCAGATCGTCGCCGCGCCGCTGGAACGTCGCGTGCGGGACCTCGTGGATCTCCACGTACAGGTCACCGGCGGGGCCGCCGCCCGGGCCGACCTCGCCCTCGCCCGCGAGCTGGATCCGGGTGCCGTTGTCGACGCCCGCGGGGATCTTGACCGTGAGCGTACGGCGGGAGCGGATCCGGCCGTCGCCCGCGCACTCGGGGCAGGGCGTCGGCACGACCGTACCGAAGCCCTGGCACTGCGGGCAGGGCCGCGAGGTCATGACCTGGCCCAGGAAGGAGCGGGTGACCTGCGACACCTCACCGCGGCCGCGGCACATGTCGCAGGTCTGGGCGGAGGTGCCGGGCGCGGCGCCCTCGCCCGAGCAGGTCGTGCAGACGATCGCCGTGTCGACCTGGATGTCCTTGGTCGTGCCGAAGGCCGCCTCGTTGAGGTCGATCTCCAGCCGGATCATCGCGTCCTGGCCGCGCCGCGTCCGCGAGCGCGGGCCGCGCTGCGACGCCGTACCGAAGAACGCGTCCATGATGTCCGAGAAGTTGCCGAAGCCGCCGGCTCCGAACCCTCCCGCGCCGCCGCCCCCGTTGGAGGACAGCGGGTCGCCGCCGAGGTCGTAGACCTGCTTCTTCTGCGGGTCCGACAACACCTCGTACGCGGCGTTGATCTCCTTGAAGCGCTCTTGCGTCTTGGGATCGGGATTGACATCCGGGTGCAGCTCGCGCGCGAGTCTGCGGAATGCCTTCTTGATCTCGTCCTGAGATGCGTCGCGGCGCACGCCGAGTACGGCGTAGTAGTCCGTGGCCACTTACGACTCCGCCAGGATCTGTCCGACGTAACGTGCCACTGCGCGTACCGCTCCCATCGTTCCGGGGTAGTCCATGCGGGTCGGTCCGACCACGCCGAGTTTGGCGACTGCCTCGTCGCCCGAACCGTAGCCGACCGCGACGACGGACGTGGAGTTGAGGCCCTCGTGGGCGTTCTCGTGCCCGATACGTACGGTCATGCCGGGGTCCGCGGCCTCGCCGAGCAGCTTGAGGAGCACCACATGCTCCTCCAGCGCCTCCAGCACCGGCCGGATGGTCAGAGGAAAGTCGTGTCCGAAGCGGGTGATGTTGGCGGTTCCGCCGATCATCAGCCGCTCCTCGGTCTCCTCGACCAGGGTTTCCAGCAGGGTCGCGAGAACCGCCGACACGGTCCCCCGGTCCTCCTGCTCGAAGGAGTCGGGCAGGTCCTGCACGAGTTGCGGGACGTCCGTGAAGCGGCGTCCGACGATCCGGCTGTTGAGCCGGGCCCGCAGATCGGCGAGAGAGGTCTCGCCGAACGGCGCGGGGCAGTCGACCAGGCGCTGCTCGACCCGTCCGGTGTCCGTGATCAGGACGAGCATCAGCCGGGCGGGCGCGAGCGCCAGCAGCTCCACGTGCCGCACCGTCGAACGGGTCAGCGAGGGGTACTGGACGACGGCCACCTGCCGGGTGAGCTGCGCGAGCAGCCGCACCGTACGGCCCACGACGTCGTCGAGATCCACGGCGCCGTCCAGCAGGTTCTGGATGGCGCGGCGCTCCGGCAGGGACAGGGGCTTGACCCCGGCCAGCCGGTCGACGAAGAGGCGGTAGCCCTTGTCGGTCGGGATGCGCCCGGCGCTGGTGTGCGGCTGGGCGATGAAGCCCTCGTCCTCCAGCACCGCCATGTCGTTGCGCACGGTCGCCGGGGAGACACCCAGTTTGTGCCGCTCGGTGAGTGCCTTGGAGCCGACGGGCTCCTCGGTGCCGACGTAGTCCTGGACGATCGCGCGCAACACCTCGAGTCTGCGTTCGCTGAGCATGGCGCACACCTCCCGATGTCGTCCGTCGTCCTTCGCCCGCCGCGGCGCTCATTGGCACTCGTTCCTGCGGAGTGCCAGCGCTCCCGGTTCAGTGTACGGCCGTAAGGCGTATCCCGAGCAAGAGCGGCCGACCAGGCTACCCGGCGGATCCGGGCGGATCCCGGCGCCGGATGTCAGTGCTCTCCCGTAGCGTCCCGGTATGGACGTCCGTTGGGAAGAGTACGGGTGGGAGCGGCTGGCCCCCGGAGTGGGCCGCAGACGCCTGCCGGGGTGGGACGCGACCGTCGGTCTGGTGGCCGGGGAGCGGGGCGCGCTGCTCTACGACACGGGGTCGACGCTGCGGGAGGGCGCCGAACTCCGGGCGCAGACGCGGGCGCTGCTCGGCGGCCGGCGCGTGACGCATGTCGCATTCAGCCATCCGCATTTCGATCATGTGCTCGGGGCGGCGGCGTTCTCCGGGGTGGCGGTCTACGGGGCGGTGGGGACGGCGGAGCTGCTGTCCGGGGGCGGCGCGGGCCGCCCCGCCGGGAGCCTCTACGAGGAGGCTGTGCGGGAGGGTGTCGCGGAGGCGGAGGCGGCCGAGGCGGTGGACCTGCTGGTACGGCCGGGGCACGCGGTGTGCGGGGAGCTGACGCTGGACCTGGGCGGCGGGCGGCGGGTGCTGCTGGCGAACGTCGGCCCGGGGCACACCGCGCACGACCTGGCGCTGCTGGTGCCGGGGGCGGAGGCGGGCGGGGAGCCTCCCGGCGCCCCGGCGGTGGTCTTCTGCGGGGACCTGGTGGAGGAGTCGGGCGAGCCTCAGGCGGGCCCCGACGCGGTCCCGGCGCGCTGGCCCGCCGCCCTGGACCGGCTGCTGGCGCTGGGCGGCGGGGACGGGGCGGTGTACGTACCGGGGCACGGGGCGGTGGTGGACGCGGCGTTCGTACGGGCGCAACGGGACGCGCTGGCGGCGCGGTTCGGCGGGTCGGGGCCGCCCGCGTAGCCCGGCGGGCGACCCCCGCATATCGTCGTGCGCATGCGCAGCTACAGCCCCGATCTGACGCCCCCGTGGAAGAAGTCCACGCCCGCGCCGGAGGTCCCCGCCGAACCCGATCTGGTGGTCGAGGAGGTGACGACGGGCTTCTGCGGTGCGGTGATCCGCTGCGAGAAGACCGCCGAGGGGCCGACGGTCACGCTGGAGGACCGGTTCGGCAAGCACCGGGTCTTCCCGATGGTGGCGCGCGGCTTCCTGCTGGAGGGCCGGCCGGTGACGCTGGTCCGCCCTCGGCCGGGCGGCCCGGGCGGGGGCGCCGCGCGTCCGGCCGCCCCGGCCCGTACGGCCTCGGGCTCGGTCGCGGTGCCGGGCGCCCGGGCGCGGGTGGCCAGGGCGGGCCGGATCTATGTGGAGGGGCGGCACGACGCGGAGCTGGTGGAGAAGGTCTGGGGCGACGATCTGCGCATCGAGGGCGTGGTCGTGGAGTACCTGGGCGGTATCGACGATCTCCCTGCGGTGGTGGCGGAGTTCGGCCCCACGCCGGACGCGCGGCTCGGCGTGCTGGTCGACCATCTCGTGCCCGGCTCGAAGGAGTCCCGTATCGCGGCGGCGGCGGGCGGCGCGGATGTCGCGGACGTCTTGGTGCTGGGCCACCCGTACATCGACGTCTGGGAGGCGGTGAAGCCGTCCTCGGTGGGCATCGGGGCCTGGCCGAAGGTGCCGAGGGGCGAGGACTGGAAGACGGGCGTGTGCGAGGCGCTGGGCTGGCCCGCGAACACGGGGGCGGCGTGGCAGGCGATCCTGTCCCGCGTGCACTCCTACCGGGACCTGGAGCCGGCGCTGCTGGGCCGGGTGGAGGAGCTGATCGACTTCGTCACGGTCGGCGGGGCGGCCTGAACGGCTGGGGCGGGGCGGCCTGAGCGGCCGCGCCCGCGATCCGCACCCGCAATCCGCAATCCGCAGCGGTTCACCCTGGCGGGTGATCAGTCCACCAGGTCCCTGACGACGGCGTCCGCCAAGAGGCGGCCCTTCAGCGTCAGCACCGCGCGACCCGTCTCGTACGGCTCCCGCGCGAGCAGTCCTTCGGAGAGGGCGCGGGCGGCGGCGGTCAGGCCGGCCGGGCGGAGGAGGGACAGGGGGCAGCCGTCGGCCAGGCGCAGTTCCAGCAGGACGCGCTCCACCCTGCGGTCCTCGTCGGTGAGGAGTTCGCGGCCCGCGCCCGGGGAGCGGCCCTCCGCGAGGGCCTGGGCGTACGCGCCGGGGTGCTTCACGTTCCACCAGCGCACACCGCCGACGTGGCTGTGGGCGCCGGGGCCCGCGCCCCACCAGTCCGCACCGCGCCAGTACAGCTCGTTGTGGAGGCAGCGCGCCTGCTCCGTGGTGGCCCAGTTGGACACCTCGTACCAGGAGAAGCCCGCCTCCGCGAGCACCCGGTCCGCGATGAGGTAGCGGTCCGCGTGCTCGTCGTCGTCCGTCATGGGCACCTCGCCGCGCCGGATCCGGCGGGCGAGCCCGGTGCCCTCCTCGACGATCAGCGCGTACGCCGAGATGTGGTCGGGGCCCGCGCCCACCGCCGCCGCGAGGGTGTCGCGCCAGTCGGCGTCGGTCTCCCCCGGTGTGCCGTAGATCAGGTCGAGGTTGACGTGCTCGAACCCGGCGGCGCGGGCCTCCGCGACGCACGCCTCGGGGCGGCCCGGGGTGTGCGTACGGTCGAGGACCTTCAGGACGTGCTGCTTGGCGCTCTGCATGCCGAAGGAGATCCGGTTGAAGCCGCCTTCGCGCAGGGCGGCGAGGTACGCCGGGTCCACGGACTCCGGGTTCGCCTCCGTGGTGATCTCGGCGTCGTCCGCGAGACCGAACTCGTCGCGGACCGTCCCCAGCATCCGTACGAGGTCCCCGGCGGCGAGCAGGGTCGGAGTGCCGCCGCCGACGAAGACCGTACGGACCCGGCGCGGGTCGTCGCCGAGGACCTTCCTGGCCAGCCTGACCTCGTCGGCGAGGGTGTCGGCGTAGTTGTCGCGGGAGGCCAGCACGCCGCCGGAGCCGCGCAGCTCGGTCGCCGTGTAGGTGTTGAAGTCGCAGTAGCCGCAGCGGGTCGCGCAGTACGGAACGTGCAGGTAGAAGCCGAGCGGCCGGTCCGCCGCGCCCGCCAGGGCGTGCCGGGGCAGCGCGCCGGTCTCGGGCATGGGGTCGCCGTCGGGCAGTGCGGAAGGCATGCCCCCAGTGTCCCGTACGGGACGGACCCGGCGGGACGCGCGGGCCGGAAGCGGTTACGAACCGGAGGCGGGGGCGGTACGGGCCGGGGCGAGCGGCGCGCTGTGGGGCGCTGTGGGCCGGGGATTCGGGGCGCGCCCCGAATCCCCGGCCCGTACCGCTCCGTGTCACTCCGCCTGGAGCACCAGCAGCGCCAGGTCGTCCCCCGGCGGCGTCTCCGCGAATTCGTGCACCGCGCGCCGGATCCGCTCCGCGACGCCCTGCGCCGTCAGCCCCGCGCACCCCGCCAGGGCGCGGGCGAGCCCGTCGCCGTCGTCCAGCATCCGGCGGCCCGAGCGGCGCTCCGTGACCCCGTCGGTGACGCAGAGCAGCGTGTCACCGGGTTCCAGGTCGAAGGTGCTGCTCTCGTACGCGACGGACTCGACCACCCCGAGCAGCAGCTGCGGCTCCGCGGCGGGCCGTACGGTGCCGTCCGGCCGCAGCAGCAGCGGCAGGGGGTGGCCGGCGCTGGCGAGGGTGCACCGTACGCCCGTGCCGTCCGGCCGGGGCGTCAGCTCGCCGTACAGCAGCGACAGGAAACGGGCCTGGCGGCCCTCGGGGAGCCCGGGAGACGCCTGCGGGGCTCCCGATGGGGCGCCGGTCCCTCCGGCCGCCACAGCGGCCATCAGGGACGCCGACTCGGCCGCCTCCGTCGCGTCGTCGAGCAGCAGCCGGTTGAGGCGGTCGAGGACCGCGCCGACGCCGTACCCCTCGCGGGCGAGCAGCCGCAGCCAGGGGCGGGCGAGGCCGGTCACGACGGCGGCTTCGGGACCGCTGCCCTGGACGTCGCCGAGCATGAAGCACCAGCGGTCGTCCGGCGGGCAGGGGAAGACGTCGTAGAAGTCGCCGCCCGCGAGCCCGTCGTCGCTCGGTTCGTACACGAGGGAGCTGGTGACGCCCGGGATGCGCGCCACCTGGCTGGGCAGCAGCCCGCGCTGGAGGACACGGCTGATGGTGACCTGGCGGGCATAGCGGCGGGCCGCGCCGATGCCCAGGGCGACGCGCCGGGCGAAGTCCTCGACGAGGGAGGTCACCTCGCCGGGGACGGTGCGATGTCCGGGGCGGCCGATCATGAGTGTGCCCAGGGAGCGGCCGTTCGCGACGAGCCGGCAGGCGAGCGCCGCGCCCTCCACGGCCACGTACTCCGCCGCCCCTCCCGCCGCCGCCTCCGCGTCCTCCGCCGCCCCCGCCGCGTCCTCCGCCGTTTCTTCTTCCGGCGGTCCCGCGGTCCCCGTCGTCTCCAGGGCGGGCCAGGGCACCGGTACCGGCGTGGCGTACGGCGGGGCCGGAAGCCGGGGCGGCTCCTTCTCCAGCGCCGTGCGCAGCGGCTCGATCCGGGACTCGTCGGCGTGCCAGACGCGGGCGAGCCGGGGCGCCGCGGCCGCCTGGGCGTCCTCCCCGTCCAGCCAGACGGCGCACCAGTCGGCGAGGCGGGGCACCAGCAGCTGGCCGGCGAGCGCCGCGACGAGGTCCTCGTCGAGCTGCCCCGCGAGCAGTTCGGACGCCTCGGCGAGGAAGGAGTGCGCGCCCCCGCCGGCCCATTCCGGGTCGTCGCGGACCGTGCGCCGGGCCGCCGGGGCGGCGAGGCCGGCAGCACTCGGCCCGCGCCGGGCCGCCGGCTCGGCCGCGCCCCGGCCGGGGCCCGCGTCCCGGCCTTCGAGGGGGAGCCGGGCCCAGACGGTCTTGAGGCCGGAGCGGTAGGTGATGCCCCAGCGTTCGGCGAGCGCGGAGACGAGTTGCAGCCCGCGGCCGTACTCGGGGGTGCCTGTCCCGGACGGCGGCGCTCCGTTCGGGTCGCTCTGCACGGGCCGCGCGGGATGGTGGTCGGAGACTTCGAGGACGAGCGCGGCCCGTTCGTCGGGGGCCGGCACCTCGGAGGTGTCCCCGGCGCCGTCCCCGGCAGGATCCTCCGGAGCGTCCGCGGAGGGGACTTCGAGCCGGCAGAGCAGTTCGACGGTGGTGCCCGCGTGCACGACCGCGTTGGTGACGAGTTCGTCGACGATCAGCACCGCGTCGTCCGCGAGCAGATCGGTGCTGTGCTTGCCCGGGGAGCAGCATGTTTCCCCCTGGCAGAAGGTGCAGGTGGCGAGCAGCCCGAGGCGGGTCCAGTCCGCGAGCGCCGCGCGTGCGAAGCGGCGTGCGGCGGACGGGGCGAGCGGGTTGCCGGGCAGACTGGTACGGGAGATGGACCGCGCGTCCCTCCGTAACGGCACCTGGGGTGCCGGACGGTGGCGGGTTTCGCGCGGGATCGGAATGGGCCCCACTGCGGCTCCTGATCCGGTTCTGGCGTTGTGCCGCTTACGATCCCGACAGAGTGACAGACGGAGGGCATTCCTACGCACCGAGTTAGGGAAGTCGCCGGAGATTGCCCCGGGGTATTGACAGCGGAAACGGCGCGCCGGGCGAGCCCGTGCGGGAAGGTTGCGGGAGGGGTGGCGCGACGGGTGGCGCGTACGGCGGGGCAAACCGCCGGAACCGCGTGCGAAAGCGCCCCGGACAGAGCATTCTTGCCTCCCTGGCCGAAAGACACAGGCCGGACAAGGAGCAACAAGGATGATCAGCACATGAACGGCACAGCGGTCGGCACGGAACGTGCGGGCATCCTGCTCGTCGACGACATGGAGGACAACCTCATCGCGCTCGAAGCGGTGCTGGCCTCGCTCGACGAGCGGCTGGTACGGGCGCGTTCGGGGGAAGAGGCGGTGGAGGCGCTGCTGCGCCAGCCGTTCGCCCTGGTGCTGCTGGACGTCCGGATGCCCGGTATGGACGGCTTCGAGACTGCTTACCGGATCAAGAAGCTCGACCGGGCCAAGGACATTCCGATCATCTTCCTGAACGGGCCCGGGTCCGACAGCGGTTACGCCTTCCGCGGGTACGCCACCGGCGCGGCCGACTTCCTGACCAAGCCCTTCGACCCGTGGATGCTGCGGGCCAAGGTCAGCGTCTTCCTCGATCTGCACCGCAAGAACCGCCAGTTGGAGCGGGCACTGGCGCGCGAGCAGGAGCAGTTGGAGGAGGTCGCGGGCCGGCTGACGAAGATCGAGGACGCGCTGCGGAGCGACGCCCCGGAACATCTGGCCGAGGTACGGCGCCACTTGGAGCGGATCGAGGATGCCCTCGGCGAACTACGGCGCGGGCGGGACCGGTAGGGCAACAGGTCTGCCCCTTCGGCCCCGCCCGTCGTGCACTTCCCGCCCGCCCCGTACGCCCCGCGGGACCCGCCGGATCGGTCGGACCGGTCGGCTCTCACACCGGCCGTCGCACCCGCGCGACCGTCGGTGCGGTCGGGTGGCGCGGTTCAGGCCGCGCGGGAGCCCTCGTACATCTCGTCCAGGAGATTCCTGTACTCGCGCTCCACGACGGGCCTCTTCAGCTTGAGGCTGGGCGTCAGCTCGCCGTGCTCGATGTCCAGGTCGCGGGGGAGCAGCCGGAACTTCTTGATGGTCTGCCAGCGCTGCAGGCCCTCGTTGAGCCGCTTCACGTACCCGTCGACGAGCCGCTCGACCTGCGGGGAGGCGACCACCTCGGCGTACGGCCTGCCCGCCATGCCGTTCTCGGCCGCCCAGCCGAGGATCGCCGGCTCGTCGAGCGCGATCAGCGCCGTACAGAAGTTCCGGTCGGCGCCGTGCACCAGGATGTTGGAGACGAACGGGCAGACCGCCTTGAACTGGCCCTCGACCTCGGCCGGTGCGATGTACTTGCCGCCCGACGTCTTGATCAGGTCCTTCTTGCGGTCGGTGATCCGCAGATAGCCGTCGGCCGACAGCTCGCCGATGTCCCCGGTGTGGAACCAGCCGTCGGACTCCAGCACCTCCACGGTCTTCTCCGGCAGCCCGTGATATCCGGCCATCACACCCGGCCCGCGCAGCAGGATCTCGCCGTCGTCGGCGATCCGCACCTCCGTGCCGGGCAGCGGCTTGCCGACCGTGCCCGTGCGGTACGCCTCGCCCGGGTTGACGAAGCTGGCCGCGCTGGTCTCGGTCAGCCCGTACCCCTCCAGGATGTGGATCCCGGCGCCGGCGAAGAAGTAGCCGATCTCGGGCGCGAGCGCGGCGGAACCGGAGATGGCGGCGCGCAGCCGGCCGCCGAAGGCCTCGCGGAGCTTGCTGTAGACGAGCGCGTCGGCCACCTTGTGGCGGGCACCGAGCGCGAACGGCACGGACCTCGTGCCCGTACGGCGGAAGTTGTCCTGGGCGGCCTTGGCGTGCTCGCGGGCGACCCCGGCCGCCCACTGGAAGATCTTGTACTTGGCGGGACCGCCGGTCCGCGCCTTGGCGGCGACGCCGTTGTAGACCTTCTCGAAGATCCGCGGCACGGCGGCCATGTAGGTCGGCCGGACCACCGGCAGATTCTCGATGATCTTGTCGACACGGCCGTCCACGGCCGTGACATGGCCGACCTCGATCTGCCCGGACGTCAGCACCTTGCCGAAGACGTGGGCGAGCGGCAGCCACAGGTACTGCACGTCGCTCTCGCTGATCAGGCCGGTGGCGGCGATCGCCTTGGCCATGTACGACCAGCTGTCGTGCCGCAGCCGTACGCCTTTGGGGCGGCCCGTGGTGCCCGAGGTGTAGATGAGAGTGGCGAGCTGTTCGGCCGCGATCGCCTCGGTCCGCTCCTCGACCGCCTTGGGGTGCTCGGCGAGGAAGGCGGTGCCGCGCGCCTCCAGGTCGGCGAGCGAGAGCACCCACCCCTCGGGGTCACCCTCGGCGGGCTCGGCGTCGGCCGCCTCGATCACCACGACATGGGCGAGGTGCGGCAGCTCGGCGCGGCGCTCGCGCACCTTGGCGAGCTGGGCGGCGTCCTCCGCGATCAGCACCCGGCTCTCCGAGTCGGAGAGGATGTACGCGGACTCGTCGGTGTTGGTGGAGGGGTAGACCGTGGTCGTCGCGGCGCCCGCGCACATCACCCCGAGGTCGGCGAGGATCCACTCGACGCGGGTGGCGGAGGCGAGCGCGACCCGCTCCTCGGCCCGTACGCCGAGCGCGATCAGCCCGGCGGCCATCGCGTACACCCGTGCCGACGCCTCGGCCCAGCTCAGGGAGCGCCACTCGTCGGGACCGGGGCCGGCGGCGGGCACGGGGTAGCGGTACGCCTCCGCGTCCGGCGTGGCCGCCACGCGCTCAACGAAGAGGGTCGCCACGGAGGGCGGCCGGTTCTCGATCAAGTTCTGTGTGTCGCTCACGGCATCCTCCGGGCCCGCGGCAGCGCTGCCGACGTGCTGTCTGAATTGTGACTGGCGAGAACCATCATGACTGACGAGTAACTAACCGACGGGTAACTACGAATCTGGGCTCAGGGTAAGGGCCGCCCGCCCGGCGCGTAAGGGGCGGTGGGCTGCCGCTTCATAACAAAGCCGCCACCCGTCCTGGCTCCCGGACCGCGCCCGGTCGGCTCCCGAGCAGCCACCCGGCCGGGCTCCCGAGCAGCCACCGGCCGCGCTCCTGTGCAGCCATTCGGCCGGGGCTCCCGGGCCGCCGCCCTGCGGGCCCCGCGGCTGCCGTTCCGATGCCGCTACGGGCCCTCACAGCGCGGTGTGAGGGCCCGTAGCGGTGGTAGTGGTGCCGGAGGCGGCTACTTCTTCGCCTTGCCCCCGGAGTCGTCGCTGGACAGCACGGCGATGAACGCCTCCTGGGGGACCTCCACGCTGCCGACCATCTTCATGCGCTTCTTGCCCTCCTTCTGCTTCTCCAGCAGCTTCCGCTTCCGGGAGATGTCACCGCCGTAGCACTTGGCCAGCACGTCCTTGCGGATGGCGCGGATGGTCTCGCGGGCGATGACCCGGGAGCCGATGGCCGCCTGAATGGGGATCTCGAAGGCCTGGCGCTGGATCAGCTCGCGGAGCTTGGCCACCAGGCGCACCCCGTACGCGTACGCCTGGTCCCGGTGGGTGATCGCGGAGAAGGCGTCGACCTTGTCGCCGTGGAGCAGGATGTCGACCTTGACCAGGTTGGCGGTCTGCTCGCCGGTGGGCTCGTAGTCGAGCGAGGCGTAGCCCCGGGTCTTGGACTTGAGCTGGTCGAAGAAGTCGAAGACGATCTCGGCGAGCGGCAGCGTGTAGCGGATCTCGACGCGGTCCTCGGAGAGGTAGTCCATACCGAGCAGCGTGCCGCGGCGGCTCTGGCACAGCTCCATGATCGCGCCGATGAACTCGCTCGGGGCGAGGATCGTGGCCCGTACCACCGGCTCGTGCACCGAGTCGATCTTGCCCTCGGGGAACTCGCTCGGGTTGGTGACCGTGTGCTCGCTGCCGTCCTCCATCTCGACGCGGTAGACCACGTTGGGGGCGGTGGCGATCAGGTCGAGGCCGAACTCGCGCTCCAGCCGCTCCCGGATCACGTCGAGGTGCAGCAGCCCGAGGAAGCCGACGCGGAAACCGAAGCCGAGCGCCGCGGAGGTCTCCGGCTCGTAGACCAGGGCGGCGTCGTTGAGCTGGAGCTTGTCGAGCGCGTCGCGCAGCTCGGGGTAGTCCGAGCCGTCCAGCGGATAGAGGCCGGAGAAGACCATCGGCTTCGGGTCCTTGTAGCCGCCGAGCGCCTCGGTCGCCCCCTTGTTCAGGGTGGTGATCGTGTCGCCGACCTTGGACTGCCGTACGTCCTTCACGCCGGTGATGATGTAGCCCACCTCGCCGACGCCGATGCCGTCGGCCGGGGTCATCTCCGGCGAGGAGACCCCGATCTCCAGCAGCTCGTGGGTGGCGCCGGTGGACATCATCCGGATCCGCTCACGCTTGCTGAGCTGGCCGTCGACGACCCGGACGTACGTGACGACCCCCCGGTAGGAGTCGTAGACCGAGTCGAAGATCATCGCGCGGGCGGGGGCGTCCTTCACACCGACGGGCGGCGGGACCTCCTTGACCACCTTGTCGAGCAGGGCGTCCACGCCGACACCGGTCTTGGCCGAGACGCGCAGGACGTCCTCGGGCTGGCAGCCGATGAGGTTCGCCAGTTCCTCGGAGAACTTCTCCGGCTGGGCGGCCGGCAGGTCGATCTTGTTGAGCACCGGAACGATGGTGAGGTCGTTCTCCATCGCCAGGTAGAGGTTGGCGAGCGTCTGCGCCTCGATGCCCTGGGCGGCGTCCACCAGCAGGACGGTGCCCTCGCAGGCCGCGAGCGAACGGGAGACCTCGTAGGTGAAGTCCACGTGCCCCGGCGTGTCGATCATGTTGAGGACATGGGTGGTGCCCTGGCCCTCCCCCGTGGTGGGGGCCCAGGGCAGCCGGACCGCCTGGGACTTGATCGTGATGCCGCGCTCGCGCTCGATGTCCATCCGGTCGAGGTACTGAGCGCGCATCTGCCGCTGGTCGACCACTCCGGTGAGCTGGAGCATCCGGTCGGCCAGCGTCGACTTGCCGTGGTCGATGTGGGCGATGATGCAGAAGTTGCGGAGCAGCGCCGGGTCCGTACGGCTCGGCTCGGGCACGTGGAGAGGGGTCGCGGGCACGCAGGGTCCTGATTCTTGAGACGCGCGGCGTCTCGTCTCGGGTGGACGCGGATCGATACGTAGGCTCCATGGTCCCATGGGTGCGGGACTGCGCCCGGTTTGGGCCGGTCGCGGGGTCGCTGCTAGCCTGGCTAGCTGCATCCTGCTCCCTCTTCACTCCGCCTCGGCGGGGTGGGAGCCCGGACGCTGCTGTACAGAGTGCTGTACCGAGTCAAACGAATTCATCAAAGCTGAGAAGGCTCATAACGTGGCGAACATCAAGTCCCAGATCAAGCGGAACAAGACCAACGAGAAGGCACGCCTGCGCAACAAGGCTGTCAAGTCGTCGCTCAAGACCGCGATCCGCAAGGCCCGCGAGGCCGCTGCCGCCGGTGACGTCGAGAAGGCCACCGCGGCTTCTCGCGAGGCGTCCCGTCAGCTCGACAAGGCTGTCTCGAAGGGTGTCATCCACAAGAACGCCGCCGCCAACAAGAAGTCGGCGCTGGCCTCCAAGGTCGCCACCCTCCAGGGCTGAGCCCCTGTCTACTTGATTTGACCGCCGGAAAGGACTCAGCGGGCCCTCTCTACCGCTCCTGACCGGCGAACCCCGAACTCGCACGCGACTGCGTTCGCCACGCGGGTGCGAGTTCAGCAGCTTCATGAGCTTCACAGCCTGACGTCGAAGGCCCCGGAGCGTCCACCCAGGACGGTCCGGGGCCTTCGCCGTGGCCGGCCGGCAGGTCCGGAGCTTTCGCCGTGGCCGGCCAACGGGTCCGGAGCCGACGACGGGCCTTCCGGGGGGCGCTCTGAGGCCGCCCCTCATGCCGAGGCCGCCGCTACCCCTGGCGGCCGGCGCGGGCCGCGCGGGCGATCGCGACGACGGCCTTCTCCAGCGCGTACTCCGGATCGTCCCCGCCGCCCTTGACGCCCGCGTCGGCCTCGGCGACGGCCCGCAGCGCGACCGCCACGCCGTCCGGGGTCCAGCCGCGCATCTGCTGGCGCACCCGGTCGATCTTCCACGGCGGCATCCCCAGCTCCCGCGCGAGATCGGCGGGCCGGCCGCCACGGGCCGACGAGAGCTTGCCGATGGCCCGGACACCCTGGGCGAGGGCGCTGGTGATCAGCACGGGGGCCACACCGGTCGCCAGTGACCAGCGCAGCGCCTCCAGCGCGTCGGCCGCCCTGCCCTCCACGGCGCGGTCGGCGACATTGAAGCTGGACGCCTCGGCGCGCCCGGTGTAGTAGCGGGCGACGACCGCCTCGTCGATCGTCCCCTCGACATCCGCCACGAGCTGCGCGACGGCGCTCGCCAGCTCGCGCAGGTCGCTGCCGATCGCGTCGACGAGGGCCTGGCACGCCTCCGGCGTGGCCGAGCGGCCCAGCGCGCGGAACTCCGACCGTACGAACCCCAGCCGCTCGGCGGGCTTGGTCGTCTTGGGGCAGGGGACCTCGCGGGCGCCCGCCTTGCGGGCGGCGTCCAGCAGCCCCTTGCCCTTGGCGCCCCCCGCGTGCAGCAGCACGAGGGTGATCTCCTCGACCGGCGCGTCGAGATACGCCTTGACGTCCTTGATCGTGTCGGCGGAGAGGTCCTGCGCGTTCCGTACGACCACGACCTTGCGCTCGGCGAAGAGCGAGGGGCTGGTCAGCTCTGCGAGGGTGCCGGGCTGGAGCTGGTCGGAAGCGAGGTCGCGGACATCCGTGTCGGCGTCGGCGGCGCGGGCCGCCGCGACCACCTGCTGCACGGCGCGGTCGAGCAGCAGGTCCTCCTGGCCCACGGCGAGGGTGAGCGGGGCGAGCGGATCGTCGGGAGAAGCTTTTCTGGTGGCCATCGTGGTCCACGATCTCACGCCCCACCGACAGCGGTGGCGCGCGTCCGGGGGCGGACCGGCGGGCGCGGACGCGCGGCGCCGAAGCGGGTTACGGGGTCTCGCGCCAGCCGTCCCAGCCGGCCACGAACGTGTCCAGCGCCCCGGCGTCCAGCCGGGCCTCGGGGTCCTCCACGACCACCAGCCACTGGGCGTCCTCGGCGTCGTCCTCGCCGGCCAGGGCGTCCCGTACGAGCTGGGGCTCCTCGGCCACCGCGAACCGCTCGCCGAGCGCCTGCGCCACCTCCTCCGCCGCGTCGCGGTCGGGCAGCACCAGTACGTGTCTCACATCGCTCACGGCCGCATTCTCCCAGCCGCGAACGGCCCGGTCAGCCCTGGGGGACGGTCTTGGGCACGATCTGGATATCCATCTCGATCTTGATGCTGGAGCCGACGACCGCGATGCCCCGGGCCAGCATCGACTGCCAGTTCACGGTGTAGTCCTCGCGGTGCAGCTCCGTACTGGCGCGGACGGCCGCGCGGGTCTCCCCCTCCATGCCGTTGCCCAGGCCCAGGTAGTGGGCGTCGAGGGTGACCGTTCGGGTGACGCCGTGCAGGGTGAGGGCGCCGGTGATCCCCCAGTTGTTGCCGCCGCGGTGGGTGAAGCGGTCGCTGTAGAACTCCAGCGTCGGGTAGTTGTCCACGTCGAGGAAGTCGGCGGAGCGCAGATGGTCGTCGCGCATCTGGACGCTCGTGTCGATCGACGCGGCGCCGATGACGACGTGCATCGCCGACTGTTCCATCGTCTCGCCGATCCTGATCGCCCCGGCGAAGTTGTCGAAGCGGCCGTGGACACGGGCCAGCCCGATGTGACGGGCGATGAAACCGATCCGGGAGTGGGCCGGTTCGATCTCCCAGTCGCCGGGCGCGGGCAGCGGCAGTGACGGGGCCACCTGCAGCGTGATGTCGCCAGGACCGCCGGCGCCGCCGTTCTCACCGACCGTCACATTGCCCCGGAACGGGGTGAAGCTGTCGGCGGATATGGCCAGCCGGTACTCCCCGAAGGGGACCATCGCCACCACGGTCCCGAACGGATCCGTCTCCCCGCTCACGACCTTGCGGCCGTTGCTGTCGCTCACCGTGAACTCGGCCTGTCCGACCGGCTCGTCGACCGGGTCGACGACCCGGCACGTGAGCAGCCCGGCGCCGGGCGGCACCGAGAGTCCGGCGAACGGGTCGGGCTTCTGATGAGCGGCCGTCCGTCGGCCGAGAAGGCGGCTGATCATGGTGTACGTACCCCTGTGCGGTCGTTCTCTTCGGGGGCCGCGCGTTGGTACGTCTGCCTCGAACGGGACGGCGACCCATGACGAATAGGCATTCGATCACTCTTGCCCCGTTCGAGGCAAACGTACCGACAAGTAGAGAACTCGAGCTTTACGGACCACCGTTCCGTCCCCTGGGCACGGCCCGCAGTCCGGCCCCGGCCCCCACGACCGCGATCGCCCCGTCCCGGTCGGTGCGCAGCACCCTCGCTCCCCCGGCGCGCAGCGCGTCGACGGTACGGGGCGCGGGATGCCCGTACGGGTTGTCCCGGCCCACGGAGATCAGCGCCAGCCTCGGGCGTACGTCCCTGAGCAGCCCCGGGTGTTGATGGGGCGAGCCGTGGTGGGCCACCTTCAGGACGTCCACCGCGGGCAGCCCCGGATGATCCCGCGACAGGCCGCGCTGGGCGGGCGGTTCGAGGTCGCCCAGGAGCAGCAGCGTGGGGCCCCGGGCCACGCGCACGAACAGGGTGACGCTGGAGTCGTTGGGCTCGGTCGCGACGGGTGCCACCCCGGCCCGGGGCCAGAGCACCCGCCAGTCGAGCGGCCCGGTGGTGCGCCGCTCCCCCGGGACGGCGCGGACGACGGGCACCCGCGCCGCGTCGGCGGTGCGCCGTACGAACGCGGCCTGGTCCGGGGGTATGGGCGAGGTCGTGGTCTGGATCGCGCCGACCGCCCGGCCGCGCAGCACCCCGGGCAGCCCGGCCACGTGGTCGGCGTGGAAGTGGGTGAGCAGGAGCAGCGGGACACGGCTGATGCCGAGATCCCGCAGACACCGGTCGGCGGGCCCGGGGTCGGGGCCGGTGTCCACCACCACGCCGGCGCCGTCCCCGGCGGAGAGGACGGTCGCATCACCTTGGCCGACGTCGCACATCGCGAACGTCCAGCCCGGCGGCGGCCAGCCGGTGACGATCCGGGTGAAGGGCGGGGGCCGCACGACCGCGAGCATCAGGAGTACGGCGCAGAGCGCGGCGGTCCAGGGGTGGCGCGGGATCCGCCGGGCGGCGAGCACGACGAGGACGGTGAGGACGGCGAGCAGCGCGCCGCCCCACCAGCCGCCGGGCCAGTCGGTCTGGGCCCCCGGCAGTGCCGCGCCGCCGCGGGCGACGGAGGCGATCCACCCCGCCGGCCAGCCCGCGCACCGGGCCACCAGCTCGGCGGCGGGCAGCGCCACCGGGGCCAGGGCGAGCGCGGCGAAGCCGAGGATCGTGGCCGGGGCGACCGCCAGCTCCGCGAAGAGATTGCAGGGGATGGCGACGAGGCTGACCCGGGCAGCGAACACGGCCACCACGGGCGCGCAGACGGCCTGGGCGGCACCGGCGGCGGCCAGTGCCTCCGCGAGCCTGGGTGGCACCCCGCGTCGCGTCAGCGCCCCGGCCCAACGGGGGCCGATGGTGAGCAGGGCCCCGGTGGCCAGTACGGAGAGGAGGAAGCCGTAGCTACGGGCCAGCCAGGGGTCGAGGAGCACGAGCAGCAGGACGGCCGCGGCCAGCGCGGGAAGCAGCGTCCTGCGGCGGCCGGTGCCGATGGCGAGGAGGGTGATCAGCCCGCAGGCGGCGGCCCGCAGCACGCTGGGTTCCGGTCGGCAGACCACCACGAACGCGAGAGTGAGCGCTCCGCCGAGCAGCGCGGTCGTCCGCAGCGAGATCCCGAGCCGCGGGGCGAGCCCGCGGCGTTCGGCCCGTAACGCCAGTCCCGGCGGGCCGATCAGCAGGACGAGGACGATGGTCAGGTTCGATCCGGAGACGGCCATGAGGTGCAGCAGGTCGGTGGCGGCGAAGGCGTCGTGGAGTTCGGGCGTGATGCGTGCGGTGTCGCCGACGACCAGCCCGGGCAGCAGGGCGCGGGCGTCGGGCGGCAGTTCCTCGGTCGCCGCACGCAGCCCGGCGCGGAGCGCTCCGGCCGTGCGCTGCACGCGGCTGGGCGGCCCGGTGACGGCCGGCGGGCCCTTGCCCGTGACGCGCAGGGCCGCCGCGTAGCGGTCGTCCGCGTGGAGCGGGGGCGCCAGCCGCCCGGACAGCCGCAGCCGGGTGGACGGCAGCAGCCGCTGCCAGCGGCCGGGGTGCTCACCGGGCGGGACGATCACCAGGACCGGCGTACGGACCGCGGTCGCGGCGCCGCGGACCGCCGTCACCCGGGTGATCTCCGCGTCGAGGACGAAGCCGCCCGCGGCGGTCCGGTCGCCCCCGCCCCTGGGGTGCGTGGCCCGTGGGTCGGAGGTGACCGTCAACTCCGCGGTGACCGGGGCATATCGCTCGGCGAGGCCGGGGACGGGCCCGCGCCGGGCGTCCGCGCCGTGCAGCCCGGCGGAGGCGGCCCCCGCGGCGGCGCAGAACAGCACGCCCGCGGCGGCCACCCCGGCGAGCCGGGGCCCGGCGGCGGCGCCGGACCGGACCAGGAGCAGCGCGCCGGCCAGCAGACAGGCCAGCACTCCGAGCACGGTCCAGCGGCCCGGGGCACCCACGGCCAGGGCCGCCGCGCCCCACGCCGCCAGCGCGGGCGGCACGAGCCGGAGATCGGCCGGGCCCTCCACGCGCGGAGCCGCCGCTCCCAGGCGGTGACCGGCCGCCCGGTGGACCGCGGGGCGCGTCATGCCCGTACGGGGGACCGTCATGGCCGTACCAGCGGCTGGAGGTCGGCGAACTTGCGGTCACCGATGCCGTTGACCTCGCGCAGCTCGTCGACGGAGCGGAATCCGCCGTGCCGGGTGCGGTAGTCGATGATGTGCCGGGCCAGTACGGGCCCGACCCCGGGGAGCGTGTCGAGCTGGTCCGGTGTGGCGATGTTCAGGCTCACGGGTCCGGGCGGCTGTCCCCCCGGGCCCGCGCCGAACCCGGCACCGGACGTGGCTCCCCCGCCGCTTCCCCCGCCTCCGCCGGATCCACCCGATCCGCCGCCCGGGGCCGTGCCCGGCGGGGCGGGGCCGCCGACCACCACCTGTTCGCCGTCCATCAGCAGCCGGGCGCGGTTCAGCCCGGTGAGATCCGCGCCCGGCTCGGCACCCCCGGCGGCGTGCAGCGCGTCGGCGACCCGCGATCCGGCGGGCAGCCGCAGCACGCCCGGCTCCCGCACCTTGCCGCCCACGTCCACCACGATCCGGGCCGTCTCGGGCGGTGGCTTGGCCACGACGGCCTCCGGCAGCGGCGCAGGGATGTCCTCGGCCGTGCCACCGAGGGCGGCCGCGTCCGCACGGACCGTGTCGGGGGCGCGGACGGACTGTGGACGCCCGGTCCAGAAGTGCTGAGCGGCGAGGCCGGCGGCCACCACCAGCACCACCGCGAGCGCGCCCAGCGTCCTCGGCTCCAGACCGCACCGGAGCTGAACCCACAGCGGCAGCCGCTCACGCACCGCCGCCAGCGCCCCGGTCCACGCGCGCGCCCGAGCCGCTTTGGGAGTCGGCGAGGGTCCCGGAGCGGCCACCGTCGCGGTGCCCCCGGAAGCAGCCGGGAAGAGCGCGTCCGCCCGACGGCGCGGCTCCGTCGGAGGTGAGTGCGGGAGCGGGAGCGAAGGCGCCCGTACGGGTACGGACGTGGACAGCGAAGCGGGTGCGGACGCAGACGCGGAGACGGATACGGATGCCTCGGCAGGTGCTGACGTGGACACCGCGTGCGCGCGGACGCGGGCCGCCGTCCCGATACGGGCAGCCGCGCGGGGGCGGGTGCGGCCGTGGCGGGCACGGACGTCGGAGCCGGGGGAACGGCCCGGGCCGCTGGTCACGGAGCGTGTTCGGAGAGTCATGCCGAGAACGGTAGGCACTCACGCCCGGCCTCGCCGAGCACCCCGAATTCCGGTGGAAAACCTGCCGGTTGTGGAAAACTCGGCCACCCGAACGAGCGAAAAATCGACTACGGCCGAGAGTTGAGGCCCGACAGGCCCGGCGGGCCCGTCAGCGCGGTGAGACCACGGCCCCCAGCAGCCCCGGTCCCGTGTGCGCCCCGATCACCGCGCCGACCTCGCTGACATGAAGCTCCACCAGCCCCGGGAGCCGCTCACGCAGCCGCTCCGCGAGCGCCGCGGCCCGTTCCGGCGCCGCGAGATGGTGCACGGCGATGTCCACCGGGCCCGCGCCGG
This sequence comes from Streptomyces sp. NPDC059255, assembly GCF_042752355.1. Lineage (NCBI taxonomy): Bacteria > Bacillati > Actinomycetota > Actinomycetes > Kitasatosporales > Streptomycetaceae > Streptomyces > Streptomyces sp. NPDC059255. The sequence continues at coordinate 67,718 of NZ_JBHYZP010000015.1, read as the reverse complement.
CCCGGTCGGCGACGATCTCCTCCAGCCGGGCGATCGCCTTTGACGCCGTCCGTACCTTCTCCAGCAGTTCGATGCGCCCGCCGTCGAGTTGGAGCAGCGGCTTCACGGCGAGTGCCGAGCCGAACAGCGCCTGGGCGGCGCCGATCCGGCCGCCCCGGCGCAGGTAGTCGAGGGTGTCGACATAGAAATACGCGGTGGTGCCCGCGGCCCGCTTCTCGGCGGCCGCCACGGCGTCGTCGACCGTGCCGTCGCCCGCCGCGGCCTCGGCCGCCGCCAGCGCGCAGAACCCGAGCGCCATCGCCACCATGCCGGTGTCCACCACCCGTACCGGTACGGGCGCGTCCTTGGCCGCGAGCACCGCCGCGTCGTACGTGCCGGAGAACTCGGCCGACAGATGCAGCGAGACGATCCCGTCCGCCCCGGCGTCCGCCGCGGCGCGGTACGCGGCGGCGAAGACCTCGGGGCTCGGCCGTGACGTGGTGACCGAATGCCGCTTCTGGAGCGCCAGGGCCACCGAACGGGCCGAGACCTCCGTGCCCTCCTCCAGCGCGCGGTCGCCGAGCACCACGGTCAGCGGCACCGCGGTGATGCCGTGCCGTTCCATCGTCTGCGGCGGCAAGTAGGCCGTGGAATCGGTGACGATCGCGACATGGCAGGACATGAGCCGGAGGTTACCCGTCGTCTTCCTGGGGCGGCAGCCCGGCCCCGTCCCAATGATCGGATCCGGCCCGACGCATGGTCAGTTCGTGGTCTCGGGCCTGGCCTGCTTCTGCCAGGGGTACGTGGTCCCGCGCCGCGGATCGGGCGGCTCGATGGCCTCGGCGCGCTCCCCGGGGGCGGACTGCGGCGCGGGCCGGCTCCCGGCCCCGGCGGCTCCCCGCTCCCCGTGCCACGCGTCCGAAGCCGTCGACCCGCTCGGCCCCGCCGGCGCGGCGGGCTGTGCGGGCTCCGCCGACCAGTGCCGCAGCGCGCCGGACTCCACATCGATCTGCGCGCTCAGCGACGACAGGTCGTCCTCGGCGAACTTGCGCGCCCGGTCCCGCGCGGCCCAGCGCAGCGAGTCCGCGGAGTGCGTGATCCGCTCCGTACGGTCGCGCACCTCAGGAAGCCGCTGCCCGACGCTGCTCCGGTCGGGATCCCGCTCCAGCCGACGCAGCTCGTCGTCCAGCTCCCGGCCGTGCACGCTCAGCCGCTCGAACAGCTCGATCGACTCCGTCAGCGAGGCGTCCTCCGCCACACCCGCCTGGAGTGCGTCCTGCGTGGCGCGCATCGAGGTGCGCAGTCTCAGCCGCAGCTGGGCCAGCTCTCCCGCCGTGCCGGGCTGCCCCAGGCTCTTCGCCCGCAGGGCCGTGTCCTCCACCGTGCGGCGGGCCTGCGTGATCGTTCGGTCGACACCCCGTCTGGCGGCGCCGACCGCCTTCACGCACGCGTACACCCCCAGTACGACGAAGGCGACGAAGAGCAACGCCATGATGGTGATCGCGACGTCCATGAGCGCCCCTTCGCTGTTGGTCGTGTCCCCTCCACCGTAAACGGAACGGGCAGGCTGCGGGTTCCCTCGGAACCCCCAACCTGCCCGTAGGGGAAAGCCCTGTGTACCCGCCCGGCGGACACTGCGCAGACCCGGTTCGGACCTCGGCCAATCCCCGGTCGGACCCCGGTCGGACCTCGGCCGGACTCGGGACCCCGCCCCGGCCAGGCCCGGTCAGGTCCCGCCCCGGCCGGGCCCGGTCAGGTCCCGCCCCGGCCGGGCCCGGTCAGGTCCCGGTCCGGCCCAGGTCCGTACCCGGTCGGAATCCGATCAGGCGGGCACGATGTTCACCAGCTTCGGCGCCCGGACGATCACCTTCCGGATGCCTGCGCCGCCCAGCGCCGCGACCACGCCCGCGTCGCCCAGCGCCAGCTTCTCCAGCTCCTCGTCCGAGATCGACGGGGAGACCTCCAGCCGCGCCTTGACCTTGCCCTTGACCTGCACGACGCAGGTCACGGCCTCGTCCACGACGTACGCCGGGTCCGCCACCGGAAAGTCCCGGTGCACGACCGAGTCGGTGTGCCCCAGCCGGTGCCACAGCTCCTCGGCGACATGCGGGGCGAGCGGCGCGATCAGCAGCACCAGCGGTTCGGCGACCGAGCGCGGGATCGGGGCCCCCGTCTTGGTCAGGTGGTTGTTCAGCTCGGTGAGCTTGGCGATGGCCGTGTTGAAGCGCAGCGCCGCCATGTCCTGGACGACCCCGTCGATCGCCTTGTGCAGCGCGCGCAGGGTGTCCACGTCGATGTCGGCGTGCTCGGTGTCCACGACGGTGACCTCGCCGGTCGCCTCGTCCACCACGTTGCGCCACAGCCGCTGGAGCAGCCGGAACTGGCCGACCACCGCGCGGGTGTCCCACGGACGCGAGACGTCCAGCGGGCCCATGGCCATCTCGTACAGCCGCAGCGTGTCCGCGCCGTACTCGGTGAAGATCTCGTCCGGGGTGACGGCGTTCTTCAGGGACTTGCCCATCTTGCCCAGGACCCGGCTGACCTTCTCGCCCTGGTACCAGTAGCCGCCGTCCCGTTCCTCGACCTCCGCCGCGGGCACCGCGATGCCGCGACTGTCCCGGTAGACAAACGCCTGGATCATGCCCTGGTTGTAGAGCTTGTGGAACGGCTCGGCCGAGGAGACGTGTCCCAGGTCGAACAGCACCTTCGACCAGAAGCGCGCGTACAGCAGGTGCAGCACGGCATGCTCGGCGCCGCCCACGTACAGGTCGACGCCGCCGTGCGGCTGCCCCTCGCGCGGGCCCATCCAGTACTGCTCGACGACCGGGTCGACCAGCTTCTCGTCGTTGTGCGGGTCCAGGTAGCGCAGCTCGTACCAGCACGAACCGGCCCAGTTCGGCATGGTGTTCGTCTCGCGGCGGTAGCGCTTGACGCCCTCGCCCTGTCCCAGGTCCAGTTCGACGTGGACCCACTCCGCGTTCCGCGAGAGCGGCGTCTCCGGCTGGGTGTCCGCGTCGTCCGGATCGAACGTACGGGGCGAGTAGTCGTCGACCTCCGGCAGTTCCAGCGGCAGCATCGACTCGGGCAGCGCGTGCGCCGTGCCGTCCTCGTCGTAGACGATCGGGAAGGGCTCGCCCCAGTAGCGCTGACGGCTGAACAGCCAGTCGCGCAGCCGGAAGTTGACGGTGCCCTCACCGATGCCGCGCGCGGCCAGCCAGTCGGTGATCCGCGCCTTGGCCTCGGCCACGCGCAGGCCGTCCAGGGTGATGTCCGCGCTCGCCGAGTTGACGAGCGGCGCTTCGTACGAGGAGAACGCGTCCTCCCACGTGGTGGGGTCGGTGCCCCGGTCGTCCGAGGGCTCGACGACACAGCGGATCGGGAGCTCGAAGGCGCGCGCGAACGCGAAGTCGCGGCTGTCGTGCGCCGGTACGGCCATGATCGCGCCGGTGCCGTACCCCATCAGCACGTAGTCGGCGATGAAGACGGGGACGCGCTCGCCGCTGACCGGGTTGGTGGCGTAGGCGCCGGTGAAGACCCCGGTCTTGTCCTTCGCCTCGGCCTGCCGCTCCACGTCGGACTTGGCCGCGGCCTGCTTGCGGTACGCGGCGACGGCCTCGACGGGGGTCGCGTGACCGCCCGTCCACACCGTGTGGGTCCCCTCGGGCCAGGCCGCCGGGACGATCTTCTCCACCAGGTCGTGCTCGGGCGCCAGCACCATGTACGTGGCGCCGAACAGGGTGTCCTGACGGGTCGTGAAGACCGTGATCGCGGCGCTGCCGCCGGCGGCGTCGGGCACCGGGAAGTCGACCCGCGCGCCCTCGCTGCGGCCGATCCAGTTGCGCTGCTGGAGCTTGATGGCCTCGGGCCAGTCCAGCGCGTCCAGGTCGTTCAGCAGCCGGTCGGCGTAGGCGGTGATGCGCATGTTCCACTGGCGCAGCTTCGCCTTGAAGACCGGGAAGTTGCCGCGCTCGGAGCGGCCGTCGGCGGTGACCTCCTCGTTGGCCAGCACCGTGCCCAGGCCGGGGCACCAGTTGACGGGCGCGTCGGAGGCGTACGCCAGCCGGTGACCGCCCAGGACGTCGGCCCGCTCGGGGGCGCTCAGCGCACTCCAGGGGCGCCCGTCGGGCGTCGGGCGCTCCCCGCTCTCGAACTGGGCCACCAGCGTGTCGATGGGGCGTGCGCGGTCCGCGTCGGGGTCGTACCAGGAGTTGAAGATCTGTACGAAGATCCACTGGGTCCACTTGTAGTAGTCCGGGTCGATCGTCGCGAAGGAGCGCCGCCGGTCGTGGCCCAGGCCCAGCCTGCGGAGCTGGACCTTCATGTTCTCCATGTTGGCCTCGGTGGAGGTCCGCGGATGCGTCCCGGTCTGGACCGCGTACTGCTCCGCGGGCAGGCCGAACGCGTCGAAGCCCAGGGTGTGGAGGACGTTGTGACCGGTCATGCGCTGGTGACGGGCGAACACGTCGGTGGCGATGTAGCCCAGCGGGTGTCCCACGTGCAGTCCGCTGCCCGAGGGGTACGGGAACATGTCCATGACGAACTTCTTGGGCCGGGCTACCAGCTCGGGATCGCCGGCCAGCTCACCCGTGGGGTTCGGCGCCTCGTACGTGCCCTCGGCGTCCCAGAAGTCCTGCCAGCGCGCCTCGATGTCCGCGGCCATGGCCGCGGTGTAGCGGTGCGGCGCTGCCGTCTCGGCAGCGGCGGAAGCGGCGGCGGCGGAAGCGGCAGCCGAATTCGTCTCGCTCATGATGTCCTGAAGCTCCATCGATCGTCTCTGCCAGCGGGGCCGGCCGTACCGGGCGGCACAGGGCCGCACCGGACCACCGGTCAGCGAAAGAAAAATGCCCCTCACACAGGAGGGGACGCCGCGCTGACTCCGACCGGATCGGTCATCGGTCGGGACTGGTCAGCGCGGCCCGCTAAGCAGAAGGCGTACGGCACGCATGGCGTCAGGGTACCGCAGTGCCCGTTCCGCGCGCACGAACGCCCGCGGGAGGTACCGACCGTCGCCCCTCGGGTAACCGTACGGCAAAGCTCAACTGCCAGCCTTACTCCGCGTATCGGGCCTATCCGGGCAACAACAGAGTCGGATAACTCACCTTCACCTGGCTAAACCTTCAAACGGGGTACTGCCCGGTATGGCTCCACTTAGCATGCGGCAGCGGGACCGCTTTCCCGAGCCCTTCGGAGTTGCCCCCTATGAACCCTCTAAGCAAGTCCGGCGCGTCGCCCAACCCGGAGTCCGGCAACAGCCGGGCGATCCAGGGGATCGCGACCGCCGCAGCACTGGTACTGGTACCACTACTCGCCGTCGTAGGAGGCGACGCTTTCCAGGCCTTCATCGACTTCGGCGCAGGCGTGCTGTCGCTGCTGTCGATGTCCGGGGCGGTCGTCTGGGGTCTGATAGCCACCGACCGGCTGCTCCTCGCGCCGCGACAGCGGCTGCTGGCCCAGGGCATCCATCGGGCGACCGCCGTCGCCGCGATCGGCTTCCTGCTGCTGCATGTCTCCATCAAGATCACTCTGGGCAAGGTCGCCGTGATCGGCGCCCTGCTCCCCTTCGGCCTGGGCATCTCCGGTACGAACGGCCTCATCGGCATGGGTTCGCTCGCCGGGCTCCTGATGATCGTGGCCGGCACGACCGGCGCCCTGCGCAGCGTCTTCGCCCTCCCCGGCAAGTACGCCGCCCGCTGGCGGGCGATCCACATGGTGGCCTATCCGTCGTGGTGTTTCGCCATGATTCACGGACTCTTCACAGGACGTCCCGCGGCCACCTACGTCACGGTGATGTATTCCGTCGTCATGATCGGCGTCGCCTGCGTCGTCTCGCTGCGGCTGCTCCCCCGCCACGTCCAGCGACGCGTCGCCGACCGGATCGTCTCGATGACGGGCGCCGACATGGAGAACCGGGAGTCGTCCCAGCTCCGCGACCTCTCCGCCTCCCCGCTCCCGGGCGCCAGCGGTATCCCCCCGCAGCGCGAGTACAAGGCCAGGCCCCAGCAGGACCCCATCGAGGCCTCGACGCGCTCCGCCCCGCTCGGCGGGGGCCGTACGCCACCGCGGCTCGCCGCCCCGTCGCCGCCGCTGTACGAGGCCACACCGGCCGCGGACCCGCTCGCGGCCGGTGACCCCATGGCGGACACGTTCGTCGCGCCACGGGGCAATCCGCTGCCGGGATACGAAACCGTCGACCGGGGCCAGGACTCCGGCACCGGGATCTCCGCCGGCTATCGCGCCATGTCCATGGACGCGACGGCCCGGATGCCCGCGCAGCCCTCCGGTTCCCCCGCGGCCGGTGGTCAGCAGGGCGGGGAGGTCCCGTTCGCCGAGCGCATCCCGATGACCGAGGAACTGCCGGTCATCACGGACGAGCCGGCCGGCCCTCCCGGCTCCTGGCCCGCCCCGTCGCCGCCCCGGCCCGGCCAGGCGTTCACCCAGCCCCCGCCGACCCCGTACGACACCGGGGCCATCCCGGCGTACGACGGCGGCCAGGGCGGCCAGAACCCGGGCCAGCCGTACGACACCGGCGCGACCCCCCAGTACCCCGGGGCGGGCGCCGGGTACGGCACGGGCCAGAACCAGCCGTACGACACCGGCGCGATCCCGGCGTACCAAGCCGGCCAGGGCGGCCAGAACCCGGGCCAGAACCAGCCGTACGACACCGGGGCGATCCCTCAGTACAACCCGGGGATGACCCCTCAGGGCCCGCAGAGCCCGCAGCCCCCGCAGTACGACACCGGGTCCATCCCTCAGTTCGACCCGGGAGCCGCGGCCGCGTACGGCACCGGCTCCCCCTACGGGCCCGACGGCGCGTCCCCCTACGGCAACGGCCCCGCTCCGCAGTACGACACCGGCGCCATCCCCACGTACGACACGGGCTCCGTCCCGGCGTACGGGACGGGCGCCGTTCCCCCGTACGACACCGGCTCCGTACCCGCCTACGACGGCCAGCCGTACGACAGCCGGCGGCAGCCCGGACCCGGTCAGCCCGGACCGGGCACGTCCCCCTATCCGCCCCCGGCCGGGGAACCCTGGCAGGCACCCGCAGGAGACCGTCCGTGAATGCCCCTCTCCCCGATGTCCCCGAGGTCCGTGTCGTCGGCCTCCCCCAGCTCACCCAGGGATTCGATCTCGTCGAGCGTCTCGACCTGCCCATGCACCTCAAGGTGCACGGGCCGCTGGAGGCGATGACCGGCGAGCGGCTGGCCCAGCTGGCCGAGAACATATCCCTGACCGGCCGCGGCGGCGCGGGCTTCCCCTTCCACAGAAAACTCCGGGCCGTCGCCAAGTCGGCGATCAGCCGCGGGGTCCGGCCGGTCGTCGTCGTCAACGGCAGTGAGGGCGAACCGCCCTGCCGCAAGGACACGGTGATGCTCAACCGGGCGCCGCACCTCATCCTCGACGGCGCGCTGCTGGCCGCGGAGGCGCTCGGCGCCCGCACCCTGGTCATCGCCGTGACCAGGAACTCCACCGAGGTCTCGATCCGCGCGGCGCTCGCCGAGCGGGGTCTGTCCGACCGGCGCGGCCAGCAACTGCGGGCGAAGGTCGTCCGTACGCCGGAGCGCATGGTCTCGGGTGAGGCGTCGTCCGTGATCCGCGCGATCAACGGCGGGCCCGCCAAGCCGCCGGGCCGCCGTGAGCGTGCCGCGGAGTCCGGCGTCGGCGGCCTCCCCACGCTGCTGTCGAACGCGGAGACCTTCGCCCAACTCGCCATCGGCGCACGGATCGGCGCCCGCCGCTACGCCCACACCGGGCTCGACACCGAGCCCGGCACGGTCATGCTCACCCTCTCCGGCGCGGTCGCCCGGCCCATGGTCATCGAGGCGCCCTCCGGCGTGCCGCTGCGCTACATCCTCCAGATGGCCGGCGCGCCGCCGATGCCCCAGGGTGTGCTGACCGGTGGCTACCACGGCAACTGGATGGACGCGATCGCCGCCCACGAGGCCGTGATCTCCAAGGAGTCCTTCAAGTCGTTCGGCGGCGCGCTGGGCGCCGGCGCGATCCTGCCGATCGGCCCCGAGACCTGCCCACTGGGCGAGGCGCTACGGGTCGCCAACTGGCTCGCGGCGGAGACCGCCGGGCAGTGCGGCCCCTGCCGGCTCGGTCTGCCGGCGGCGGCGAGCGGGCTGGCCGACGTGATCAACGGCGGCGGCCAGGCGGCCCTGGAGGCGCTCCGCGCGGTCACCCAGTCGGTCAAGAAGCGCGGCGCGTGCCAGCACCCCGACGGCTCCGCGCGCTTCTTCTCCTCCACCCTCTCGGCGTTCACCGACGACCTCGCCGCGCATGTGCTCAACGGGGGCTGCGGACGCGAGACGACCGGAGTGCTTCCGCTGCCCAACGAGGGCTACCAGGACGAGGTCGAGTCGATCCCCAGTGGCGGCATGCTCGCCATCGACTGGACGCTCTGCCAGGGCCACGGCCTGTGCGCGGACATCCTCCCGGAGCTGTTCCGGATGACCCCGGACGGCTTCCCCACGCCGGCCAAGACGGATGTCCCGGTGCACCTCCAGGGCGCCGCGCAGCGCGCCGTACGGCGGTGCCCTGCGCTGGCGCTCCGGCTGGAGCAGAAGGCGCCCCCGGCGCCGCCGCGCAAGGAGCCCTCACGCGCCGAGCTGCCGCCGGGCGGCGGGCGCAAGGCCCTCGGCCGGGGCCGCGGCTGAACCAGCGCGCCGGCGGGCCCCTGACGGGGTCCGCCGGTCCGGCCGCCCGGGAGATCGCCGGAGACGACCGGCCGAGACGGGCAACGGACCGGCAGACGAGCAGCGGACCGGAGACGGGCAACGGACCGGAGACGGGCAACGGACCGGAGACGGGCAACGGAAGGGCGACGGAAGCAGACAGCGAGCGGAAAGCGGCAGACATACGAGAAGCGGGTCGCCCTGATCGGACGACCCGCTTCCTGCGATCTTCTTGTGATCCTCTGAGATCTTGTGGAGCTAAGGAGAATTGAACTCCTGACCTCCTGCATGCCATGCAGGCGCTCTACCAACTGAGCTATAGCCCCTTGCGGTCCGCCGCCCCGGGGTTTCCCCCTCGGCGGCATCGCCAACATTAACGGTCCCTGTGCCCCACCGCCAAATCGATTCCGCCCGGGTGCCGCTCGGGGCCCTGGCGGCGGCCGGCCGGGGGCCGGTGGGCGTCGTTCAGGCGGTGGCGAAGGAGTAGAAGCGCTTGAGCGTGCAGTGCTCCTCCAGGAGCCGGCCGTAGATCGGCTCGCCCTCCAACTCCCGGTAGGTCTCGATGGGGTCGCCTTTTATGATCAGCGCCCGCGCGCACTCCTCGCACCAGTACTGGTACTCGGGGTTGAGCGGGTCCATGTCCCGCACAATCGGCGTACCGCTGCCGCACCAGTCGCATTTACGCCTGTGCGCACCCATCGATCAGCTCCAGATGTGGCCGCAGCAGGCCGTGCACACGTAGGAAATTCCGGAAATGTCACCGGCCACCACATGGTCGGCCGGGGACACGTGGTACGAGGGACAGCCGACTCTGCTGGCGGACATCGCGCTCTCCCTCCCGGTCCGGTCCCTGACCCCCATCCGGTCGTCCGATTCTGCCACGCCGGAGAGTGCTGGTCAGCCTGAAATGGCGTCCGTACAGCAGAAATCCCGCCCCCCAGCGGGGGACGGGATCGGGTTCGTGACGCTGATTGTGGAGCTAAGGAGAATTGAACTCCTGACCTCCTGCATGCCATGCAGGCGCTCTACCAACTGAGCTATAGCCCCTCGTGTTCCCCGCGCTTCGCGCTGCGAACAAGAAGAACTTTAGCCTGCGACCTGCCGGAAAGCGAAATCCGGTGGCTCCCCGGCCGAAGGCCCCGCCGCCGGATGTCCGGTCGCCGGAGGCCGGGCCGCCGGACGCCGCGCCACAGGGCCTCAGTCGTCGTCACCGAGGACCGGTTCCGGAAGGGTGCCCGCGTTGTGCTCCAGGAGCCGCCAGCCGCGCGCCCCCTCGCCCAGGACGGACCAGCAGCAGTTGGTGAGCCCGCCGAGCCCCTCCCAGTGGTGCGCCTCCAGGCCCAGCAGCCGGCCGATGGTGGTGCGGATCGTCCCGCCGTGGCTGACCACGACCAGGGTGCCGCCGTCGGGCAGCTTCTCGGCGTGCTGGAGCACCACGGGCGCGGCGCGGTCCGCGACCTCGGTCTCCAGCTCGCCGCCGCCGCGCCGCACGGGCTCGCCGCGCTTCCAGGCCGCGTACTGGTCGCCGTACCGCTCGACGATCTCCTCGTGGGTCAGGCCCTGCCAGGCGCCCGCGTACGTCTCGCGGAGCGCCGCCTCGTGCGTGATGCCGAGGCCGGTCAGCGCGGTCAGCTCGCGGGCCGTGGCGGCGGCCCGCCGCAGGTCGGAGGCGATGATCGCGGCCGGCTTGAGGGAGGCGAGCAGCCGGGCGGCCCTGCGGGCCTGTCCGACGCCCGCCTCGGTCAGCTCGATGTCCGTGGAGCCTTGGAAGCGGCGCTCCAGGTTCCAGGCCGTCTGGCCGTGCCGCCACAGGACGATACGGCGGCCCCTGCCGCCCTTGGAGCCGTTCAGCTCAGCTCACCGTCCGCGTCACCGGCGATTCCGGCGTGCTCGCCCACCGTCGCGGCGTGCTCCTGGCCCTTGCCGCGCGTCTTGACGGCGTCCTCGGGCAGCTCCAGCTCGGGGCAGTCCTTCCAGAGCCGCTCCAGCGCGTAGAAGACCCGCTCCTCGCTGTGCTGGACGTGAATGACGATGTCGACGTAGTCGAGGAGGATCCAGCGCGCGTCACGGTCGCCCTCGCGGCGCACCGGCTTGGCGCCCAGCTCCTTCTGGAGGCGCTCCTCGATCTCGTCGACGATCGACTTCACCTGGCGGTCGTTGGGCGCCGAGGCGAGCAGGAAGGCGTCGGTGATGGACAGCACATCGCTCACGTCGTACGCGATGATGTCGTGCGCGAGCCGGTCCGCGGCCGCCTGGGCGGCGGTCTTGACGAGCTCGATGGAACGATCAGTAGCGGTCACTGGCAGGCTTTCGTCGGCGGTGGTGGAGATGCCCAGGATCTCACGGACCACCGACAGCCCGCACAGCCGTTCTTCCGCCCGGCGGCCCGGCACCCGGGAGACACCGCGCGCCGGTCACGCGGCGCCGGCGGGGGGGCCGGGGGCGCCCCGGGGACGGGCCGACCCGGCCGAGTGCGGGGTGTAGTACTGGCCCACGACGTCCGGGACAACGGCGG
>NZ_JBHYZP010000015.1:0-56536 GCF_042752355.1 Streptomyces sp. NPDC059255 | reverse complement strand
CCAGGACCGCCACCCCGCCGCACAGCGCCATCCCCGCGAACACCGGTACCGCCGATGCCCCCCCCCCCCCCCCCCCCCCCCGGGCCCCCCCCCCCCCCCCCCCCCGCAGGACCCGTGCCCCCCGGGCCCGCCCCCGGGCCCCCCCCGCGCGCGGGCCCGGGGGGCCGGGGGGGTGGACGGGCGGCGCCGCGTGACCGGCCGGACAGGGCCTAGTCGGTCTTGTAGTCCTGTCCCAGGACGACGGAGACATCGGCGTTGGCCGCCGTCTTGCCCTTCTCGACCGCGCCGGCCGGCAGCTTGAGCGTCTTGGCGACCTCTTCCGCCTGTTCCTTCTTCGCCTCGTCCCCGTAGGTGACCCGCGAGGCCGTCAGGGTGTCGGCCGTACCGGCGTCCACGAAGCCGTAGCCGCCGTTGACCAGCGCGATCCTGGCGGACTCCGCCGCGTCCTGGTTCCCGCTCGCGTTCTTCACGCCGACCCGTACGGCCGCGCCCTGCTCGGGAGCGGACACGGAGCCGCCCAGGATGTCCTTCACCACACCGTCGGCGGACTCGTCGCTGAGCCGGCCGTCGGCCTGGACCGGCAGGAGCATCGTCCGGTAGTCGCCCACCTTCGCGTGCTCGGCGAGCTTGGCCAGGGCCGCGCCCAGGTCCTTCTCGGTCAGCGACGGGTCCAGGATCTGTGCCAGGGTCTCGACGGTGACCGTCGCGGTCTTCGGGTCGTCCGAGATCTTCCGCAGGACGCCCTGGAGCACCTGGCCGAAGCGCGTGAGCTGCTTGGCCTCCTCCTCGCCGGGAGCGCGGTACGTGGCGTAGGCGACGGCCGCCCGTCCGTTGAGGGTCTCCTTCTCGCCCTTGGGGACGAGCGGATCGTCGCCCTTCTTCGCGGCGGGCACCTCGACGTCCGTGGTCACCTCGATGCCGCCGACCAACTCGACGAGGTTCTCCAGGTAAGGCGTGTCGAGCCGCCACGTGCCGGAGATACTGGTGCCGAGCAGGGTGCCGATGCCCTCACGGGTGCCGTCGGAGCCGTCCTCGTCGACGGACTTGCCGAGCGTGGTCGAGGCGCCCTCGTCGCCCGCGATGGGGAGGATGTTGGGCAGCAGGACAGTGGTGCCCTTGCCGGTCGTGGCATTGTTGACCAGCAGCGCGGTGGATGTGTCCTTCTGCTTGGTGTTGTGCAGGTGCACGACGATCACGTCGCGCTTCTGCGGGCCCGAGGAGGTGGTCTGCGGCGCGTCCGCCGAGGACATCCCGGGCAGCAGCCCCGCGAACCAGAGGTAGCCGACGCCGCCGGTGACCACCAGGGCGAGCGCGACGACGAGGGCCACGACACGGCTGCGGCCGCGGCGCTTGGCCTCCTCACGGCGTTCGGAGCGGCTCTCGGTGAACTTGAGCCAGTCGATGACGTCCTCGGAGTCCTCGCTGGGCTCTTCTATGAACGAGAACTGCTCGGTCTTGTAGTCGCGTTCCTCGCCCTCCGGGCGCCGCTGCCCCGGTACGGCGGGCTGCTCGGGTTCGGCGGCCGGTTTCGCGTCCGGGGCCGGTGTCGAGGCGGGTGCCGGAGCCGGTGTCCGCGCGGCCGAGGGCTGTTCGACGGTGACGGGGGCCCCGGGCACGGGCTCCTGCCGGTGCTCCTGCTGCTGAATCGGCGACTGCTGCACCGGCGGCTGTCCGCCCGTGTCGTACCCGTACGGGTCGTAGCCGTACGCCTGTTGCTGTCCCTGCTGTCCCTGCTGTCCCTGCTGTCCTTGCTGCCCCTGTTGTCCTTGCTGCCCCTGTTGTTGCCCCTGGTGCTGCGTGTACGGGTCGTACTGCTGCGGGATCTGTTGCTGTTGGGCCTGCTGTTGGGCGTACGGGTCGTAGCCGTACCCCTGTTGCTGCTGCACCGGCTGCCCGTAGGCGTCGTACTGCGGCGGGGACTGCTGCTGCGACTGCTGTGCCGACTGCTGGGGCTGCTGGTACACCGGCTGCCCGTACTCGTCGTACCCGACGATCTGGGGCTGCGGGTAGTAGGGGCCGTACGGGTCGTACGGCTGCTGCTGGTCGTTCACCGGTGCCCCTCTCCGTGGCTCAGGCGCCTCGGTACAACTGCCGCTTGTCGATGTAGCGCACCACGCCGTCCGGCACCAGATACCAGACGGGATCGCCCTTCGCGACCCTCTCACGGCAGTCGGTCGAGGAGATGGCGAGCGCGGGAACCTCCACCAGGGAGACTCCGCCCTTGGGCAGTCCGTCGTCCGTCAGATCATGACCCGGACGGGTCACCCCGATGAAATGGGCGAGGGAGAACAGCTCCTCGTGGTCCCGCCAGCTCAGGATCTGCGAGAGCGCGTCGGCCCCCGTGATGAAGAAGAGGTCGGCGTCGTCGTTGAGGGACCGCAGATCCCGCAGCGTGTCGATCGTGTACGTGGCGCCGCCGCGGTCGATGTCGATCCGGCTGACCGAGAACTGCGGGTTGGACGCCGTCGCGATGACCGTCATCAGGTACCGGTCCTCGGCCGGTGACACCGCGCGCTGGCTCTTCTGCCACGGCTCACCGGTCGGTACGAACACCACCTCGTCGAGATGGAACAGCGCGGCGACCTCACTGGCCGCCACGAGGTGTCCGTGGTGAATCGGGTCGAAGGTGCCGCCCATGACCCCGAGTCGGCGTCTGCCGTGCTCGGATCCGGGGCCTGGCCCCTGCTCCGGTCTGCCCGGACCGGCCGGTCCGTGACCGCTGGCCGCTTGCTGGTCTCCCATACGCCCAGAGCCTACTGGCACACGCGTACGGCCAGGTGTCAGCGGTCGCGGTTGAAGCGCGTGGTGATCCACAGCAGCAGAAGCAGCGCGAAGAGGGCGCCACCGCCGATGAGCTCCGGGCTCAGGCTTTCGTGGTTGCCGCCGTTCTCGGCGCCCTCGGCGAGCGTGACCAGGTGGGCGGCGGTGCCGGTGAGGCTCATCTTCTACGGGCCCTTTTCCTCGGGGGTCTGGGTCCTCCGGAGAACTGGATTCTCCTGAGGTCTGCGGAGACTTCGGGCACATCGTATGCGGGGCCCTCGGGCACGCTCACGCCGACTCAGTCGTTGTGGTCGTTGTCGCGGTATCCGCGCAGCAGGAACCAGGCGAGCAGGGCGGCTCCGACGAGCGAGACGACCAGCACGATCCGCAACGTGTTGCCCGGTCCCTGCTGATCGGAGGCGGCGGCGAGCAGGGTGGCGGTTTCCGGCATGTCGGCTGTGCTCCTCGGTCTCTTTCCGGCTGAGTTCGGGACACTCCGCCCCGGAACCTCATCCACAGGCCCCCGCCACACGGTAGCCCCAGCGCCTACGCTGGGGTCCGTCAGGGGGGACGAGCCTTGGACCTTGGACTCGTACGAACAGGGGATATCCATGACCGATGACCGCAACGAGGCGACGGACGGCGAGAATGTGCCGAGCCGGCAGCGCACACGCTTCCCGGGGATTTCCTCCCGGGCGTACGAACACCCCGCGGACCGCTCGGCGCTGGTCGCCCTGCGCAAGCTCAGCGGTTTCGACACCGTGTTCAAGGCGCTCAGCGCGCTGCTGCCCGAGCGCAGCCTGAGACTGCTCTTCCTCTCCGACTCGGTGCGGGTGGGCGACGCCCAGTTCGCGCATCTGCACGCGATGCTGCGGGACGCCTGCTACATCCTGGACCTGGAGAAGGTCCCCGCGATGTACGTGACGCAGGACCCGCGGCCCAACGCGATGTGCATCGGCCTGGACGAGCCGATCATCGTGGTCACCACAGGACTGGTGGAGCTGCTGGACGAGGAGGAGATGCGGGCGGTCGTGGGCCACGAGGTGGGCCACGCGCTCTCCGGGCACGCGGTCTACCGCACGATACTGCTCTTCCTCACGAGCCTCGCGGTCAAGGTCGCGTGGATCCCGCTGGGCAATGTGGCGATCATGGCGATAGTGACGGCGCTGCGGGAGTGGTTCCGCAAGTCGGAGCTGTCGGCCGACCGGGCCGGACTCCTCGTCGGCCAGGACACGCTGGCGTCGATGCGCGGTCTGATGAAGATCGCCGGTGGCAACCACCTGCACGAGATGAACGTGGACGCGTTCCTGGAGCAGGCCAAGGAGTACGAGGAGGGCGGCGATCTGCGCGACTCCGTCCTCAAGATCCTCAATGTGCTCCCGCGCACGCATCCGTTCACGACGGTCCGGGCCGCCGAGCTGAAGAAGTGGTCCGAGAGCCGGGACTACCAGCGGATCATGGACGGCCACTACCCGCGCCGCGACGAGGACAAGGACACCTCGGTCACGGACTCGTTCCGCGACTCCGCCACGCACTACGCGGACACGGTCCGCAACAGCAAGGACCCGCTGATGAAGCTGGTGGGCGACATCGCGGGCGGTGCGGGCGACCTGGGCGGCAAGCTGCGCGACCGGTTCACGGGCGGCGGCAACAGCGGTGGTAACGGCAAGGGTGGCGGCAGCGGCAGGGACGGCGGCAGCAGTACGGCCACGGAGCGCGACGCGGGCACCGACGATGACGGCGGCAGCGGCAAGCGACCGGCCAGGGACTGACCGAGGACCGTCCCGGGACCGACCGGCCCCCGGGACGGTCCCGCCGTCAGGGTGACGGGCTCGGCTCGGCCGTGCGGGAGAGCGCGCCGCAGAGCGCCGGATGCATCGGGCCCCTCGCGTACGGATCGGTCGCGGCCGGTTCGTGCGGCCGGGCGCGCTCGCCCGCGAGCAGCGGCCGCAGCGTGTTCGGCGGCTCGGCCGAGCAGGACTGGGGCCCGGCCTGGACCTCGCTGCTCACCACCTGCGTCTGATGCCTGGGCAGGTCCTCCACGCTGAACCGGAAGCGCATCTCGCGCCGGACGGTGAACAGCGAGGCGTCCCGTACGGGGTGGGTGTCCGAGGCGGCGGGCCGCAGCGGATAGACGAAGACATGGTCCGAGCTGACCTCCAGCGTCCCGGGCCCGGTCTCCTCGTACCGCAGCGTGCCGTGGACACGCACCTGGTCGTCGGCGCGCGCCACCTTCGCCGGGTCGAAGCGGACCAGCCAGCCGATCGGGTCGTGGTGCCCGTCGTCGGCCGGATCGGTGAAGCTGCGGTCGAACTGCGTGAGCTGTTCGGGGTCGAGGAGGACCCGTACGGGGCGCAGAGTGCGCCCCGCGAGGACGTCGGGGTCGAGCGAGGACGCCACGAGATAGTCCTTGACGATGCTCAGCGCGGCCATCACCTGTCCCTCCGCGAAGTCCCCGGCGTCCCGCGCGGCGGGCAGGGTGATGCCCGCCGCCCCCGACCGGAACGGCGCGGCGGGGCTGCGGGCGAGGAGATCGGCGGGCGCGCCGCCCGGCACAGGGCCCGCCGGGGCGAGCGGGACCACCGATATCCGGGCGGGTTCGACGGCCCCGATCGCGGGCGGGCGGTACGGGTTGCGCAGCCCCAGATAGATCGCGGTGCCGAAGGCCACCACGAGGATCATGAGGAGCAGCAGAAACTGCCGGGGACCGTTCCTGAACCCCCGCCGGCGTCCGGGGGCGGGCGGCGGGACGGGCGGGATCCTGCGGACGGCGTGGGCGTGATCGCCCATGCGCTCCCGCGCGGAGTACTCCTGGAGTCGGGCCGCCCGGATGAACGACTCGTCGAAGACGACCGAGCGGTACTCGTCGTCCTCGCCTCCGGGGAGCCCCTCAGGATGCTCTCCTTCGGGTGGGTCTCCACGCCCTGCCATATGTTGAGGGTAGGTCTGCGGGGGCGAACGTAAACGCCGGGCTGACGGTCAAGTTCCGCATGACACCCGTTCGGCCGTTCGGGTAACGGCGGCATCTCTCACGGGCCTGCGCGGCACTGCTCACGGGCCTGCGCGGCTCGTCTCGCCGGCGGGCTCGGCACCGCTCCACGGGCGCTCGCGCCGTCGCGTCAGGGGGTTCTCGGCACCGCCGAGACCGCCGGGACGGTTCCTGTCACGGAGGCCGCGGACGTCGCGGAGGCCGAGGGCCCGATCGCGCCCGGCTTGTCGATCCCGGTCGTGGCAGGCTGCGGCACCTGGTCCTCGCGGCTGTCGGAAGCACCCCGGTAGACGGCCGTGAAGGCGAGCGCCACCATCCCGACGCCCATCAGCACGGCGAGCAGCCAGGCGACGGGCCGGTGCCAGCGCGCGGTGCTCCGGTAGGGCCGGAGGCTGCCGCCGTGGCGTCCGTACGGGCCGGTGTACGCGTCGGGGTCGTCCGGGTCGTACTCCCCGTAGCCGGGGTCCGGGCCGTACGCGCCGTCCCGGCCGTACAGCTCCTCGTAGAGCTCGTCCTCGGGCGCTCCGCCACCGGAGCGGGCGCGGGCCGCCTCGGCCTCGGCGCGGGCCTGGGCCGCCGACAGCAGCCGCTCCACGGCGGAGGGTTCATGGATGGTGGCGGCCTTGACGAAGTCCTCGTCGAACACCACGGAGGCGAAGTCCTGATCCGCGCCTCCGCGGTCGTCGTCAGGCTCCCAGCCGTCCGGGAACGGCTTGCCCCCCACGTCGTCCGGCACCTCTTCAGGGTAGACCTGGGACATGGTTTTGGGCAGGCGGAGTCCGAACTATCCCGCTTCGTATTCGTCACACGCCCGCCCACACGACCGCTCGGACGCCCGCCCACACGGCCACTCGGACGACCGTTCACACGACCGCGCGCACCCGCGCCGCCGCCCCGGTCCTCAGCGGGTGTGCCCGTCCCCGGTCACGATGTACTTCGTGGAGGTCAGCTCCGGCAGCCCCATCGGCCCGCGCGCGTGCAGCTTCTGCGTGGAGATCCCGATCTCGGCACCGAAGCCGAACTGGCCCCCGTCCGTGAACCGGGTGGACGCGTTCACGGCGACGGTCGTGGAATCGACCAACTGGGTGAACCTGCGGGCGGCGGCCTGCGAGGTGGTGACGATCGCCTCCGTGTGCCCCGACGACCAGAGCCGGATGTGGGCGACGGCCGCGTCCAGCGAGTCCACCACCGCGGCGGCGATGTCGTACGAGAGGTACTCGGTCTCCCAGTCGTCCTCGGTGGCCGCCACAACCGTGGCCTTCGTCCCGGCCGCGTACGCCTGTACCCGCTCGTCGGCGTGGACGGTGACACCGGACTCCGCCAGCGCGTCCAGCGCGCGCGGCAGGAACGCGGCGGCGACGTCCTGGTGGACGAGGAGCGTCTCGGCGGCGTTGCAGACGCTCGGGCGCTGCGCCTTGGAGTTGATGAGGATGTCGACGGCCATGTCGAGGTCGGTGTCGGCGTCCACGTACACATGGCAGTTGCCGGTGCCGGTCTCGATGACGGGGACGGTGGAGCCCTCGACGACCGTACGGATGAGGGAGGCGCCGCCGCGCGGGATCAGCACGTCGACCAGGCCGCGCGCCCGCATCAGCTCCTGCACGGCGTCGCGGCCCTCGCCGGGCACGAGCTGTACGGCGTCGGCGGGCAGCCCGGCGCCGCCCACGGCGTCGCGCACCACCCGTACCAGCGCGGTGTTGGAGGAGAGCGCCGAGGAGGAGCCGCGCAGCAGTACGGCGTTGCCCGACTTCAGGCAGAGCGCGGCGGCGTCCACGGTGACGTTGGGGCGCGCCTCGTAGATGATCCCGACGACGCCGAGCGGGACGCGCACCTGGCGCAGGTCGATGCCGTTGGGGAGGGTCGAGCCGCGGACGACCTCGCCGACCGGGTCGGGCAGCGCGGCCACGTCCCGTACGTCGGCGGCGATGGCCCGCATCCGCTCCGGGGTCAGCGTCAGCCGGTCGATGACGGACTCGGCGGTGCCGGCCTCCCTGGCGCGCGCGACGTCCTCGGCGTTGGCCGTGACGATCTCGTGCGTACGGACCTCCAGCGCGTCCGCGATCGCCAGCAGCGCGTCGTCCTTGGCCGCGCGCGGCAGTGGCGCGATGTCGGCGGCGGCGGAGCGGGCCCGGTAGGCGGCCCTGACGACCGGGGAGAGATTGTCGTACGGCGAGAGCGAGGTCATGCCCGCAGGGTAATGCGCCCCCTGAGGGCATTCCGCACGTATTCCGCACTCCGAGACGCCCCCGGGCCGGACGGCCGGGCCCGCGCGACGCCCGCGGAGCCGCCTCAGAAGGGGTGGACGCCCACCGGAGCCGCCGGCGGCGGACCGTACCCCTCGGCGATGCGCTGGTGGTACGTCTCCCGGTCGATGACCTCCAGCCCGACGATCAGCCACGGCGGGAGCTGGGCGCTCGACCGGTGCTCGCCCCACAGCCGCAGCGCCACCGCGGCGGCGTCGTGCAGGTCCCTGGCCTCCTCCCAGTAGCGGATCTCCGCGTGGTCGGTGGCGTACCGGCTCGTCAGCAGGAAGGGATGGTCGTGGGCGAGCTGTTCCAGGCCGCGCCTGACCTCGGTCAGCGGGGTCTCCGGGCCCGAGACGCTGAGGGTGATGTGCCAGAGCTTGGACACCTGGCGCGCGGTCGCCGTCGCCGCGGTGTCCCCCTGCCGCCGGTCACCGGCCGCGCCGTCGGTACCGTCGGTACCGGCGCTGTCCGGGGTGTCGGCGGGGTCCCCCGCGCCGACGCTGGTCAGGGCTCGTTGCCCGCCGGTGGCCCGCCGGGCCTGGGCGCTTCCCCCGGCACCTCGGGGCACCGCCCCCGGGCGCGCTCGTCTCACCAGCGGCCTCCTGTTTGCTGCGTCGTCGTGCTGTTCCCCGTCATAACCCCGGCATCCCTCTGACAAAGTTGACCAGTCCCGGGCGGAAGATGGGGCGGTTTTGGTAAAGGTCCCTGTTCAAAGGCCGGAGTTTCAGCCGTTTCAGGTGCGGGTCAGGGGTACAGGATGACCAAATCGTCCCGGTGTACGACTTCTCGCTCGTAGGCGGGGCCCAGCGCGCGGGCCAGTTCGCGGGTGGAGCGGCCGAGGAGCTGGGGGATCTCCTTGGCGTCGAAGTTGACCAGACCGCGGGCGACCGCGTGCCCCTCCGTGTCCCGCAGCTCCACGGGGTCGCCGGCGCTGAACTCGCCCTCGACGGCGGCGATCCCGGCCGGCAGGAGCGACGTACGGCGCTCGACCACGGCCTGTACGGCACCGTCGTCGAGGGTGAGGGCGCCCCGGGGGGTGGAGGCGTGCGCGAGCCACAGGAGCCGGTCGGCGGAGCGGCGTCCGGTGCGGTGGAAGTACGTGCCGGTGTCGCGCCCCGCGAGCGCGTCGGCGGCGCGGCTGGCGGAGGTCAGCACGACGGGGATACCGGCCGCGGCGGCGATCCTGGCGGCCTCGACCTTGGTGACCATGCCGCCGGTGCCGACCCCGGCCCGGCCGGCGCTGCCGATGGTGACGCCGGCCAGATCGGCGGGGCCGCGCACCTCGGCGATCCGGGAGGTGTCCACCCTGCTCGGGTCGCCGTCGTACAGGCCGTCGACGTCGGAGAGCAGGACGAGCAGGTCGGCCCGTACGAGATGGGCGACGAGCGCCGCCAGCCGGTCGTTGTCGCCGAAGCGGATCTCGTCGGTGGCGACGGTGTCGTTCTCGTTGACGACGGGGAGAGCGCCCATGCCGAGGAGCTGGTCGAGGGTGCGGTAGGCGTTGCGGTAGGAGGCGCGCCTGCTGGTGTCGTCCGTGGTGAGGAGGACCTGGCCGACACGTACGCCGTACCGGGCGAAGGAGGCGGTGTAACGGGCGACGAGCAGCCCCTGGCCCACACTGGCGGCGGCCTGCTGCCGGGCCAGGTCCCGGGGGCGGCGGTCGAGGCCGAGCGGCGCGAGCCCGGCGGCGATGGCACCGCTGGACACCAGCACGATCTCCCGGCCGCCGGTCGCCCGTACGGCGGCGAGGACGTCGACCAGGGC
Source organism: Streptomyces sp. NPDC059255 (assembly GCF_042752355.1). Classification (NCBI taxonomy): domain Bacteria; kingdom Bacillati; phylum Actinomycetota; class Actinomycetes; order Kitasatosporales; family Streptomycetaceae; genus Streptomyces; species Streptomyces sp. NPDC059255. The sequence goes on along the minus strand of NZ_JBHYZP010000015.1, from coordinate 46,777 downwards.
GTCGACCCGGTCGGCGTCGAGGCCGCCCGCGGCGGTGGTGAGCGAGGAGGAGCCGACCTTGACGACGATTCGACGGGCCTGCCCGACCGCGTCCTCCCGTGCCGCCGCCTGCTGCCGTGCCGCCGCCTGCTCCCGCCCTGCCGCCTGCTCGCGCCCGGTCGCCTGCTGCCGTGCCGCCGCTTGCCGCCCTGCCGCTGCCACGTGCTCTGCCTCTGCTCTCGCCACCGGGGCGTGTGCCCGTGTTCCCGCCGCTCCCGCCACCGGACTCGGAGTCCGCGCGCGGTGTGTCCCGGCCGGCCAGCCTACGCGGGGGCCGCCCGCGACGGCGGATCATTTCAGTGGCTGGAACGCCCGGACGGCCCGCCCGTGCAACCGGAGACCCGTGACAGCAGTCTGTCAGTGGGAGGAACGGGCGGGAAACAGCCGCGGGCCTCTCGGAGATAAGCTGGCAGCCCGGCGCCGTACCCTCCGCCGACGGCAGCGATCACCCGCTTGCTCCGCAACCTGGTCAGCCACCCCCCGCGCACCGACAACACGAGATGGGCCTTCAAGTAATGCCAGTAAAAGTGAGCGTCGTCATTCCGGTGTACAACCCGGGTAAGTACATCGATCCGTGCATCGATTCACTGCTGGCCCAGACGCTGCCGGCCGCGGACTTCGAGGTGCTCTTCGTCAACGACGGCTCGACCGACGACACCCCCGCGCGGCTGGACAAGCTGTCCGCCGAGCACCCGCACTTCCGGGTGATCCACATTCCCAACTCGGGTTGGCCGGGGAAGCCCAGAAACATCGGTGTGGCGGAGGCGAAGGGCGAGTACGTCCAATTCGTCGACCAGGACGACCACATGGCCTCCGACGCGCTGCGGCGGCTCTACGAGATGGGCCACCGCAACGGCTCCGACATCGTGATCGGAAAGGTCGCCTCCAACTTCCGCGGCGTCCCGCACGGCGTGTTCAAGACGAACCGCGAGAAGTGCGACCTCAGCAACGCGCCTTTGTACGACAGCCTCACCCCGCACAAGATGTTCCGCACGGAATTCCTGCGCGAGAACAACATCGCGTACCCCGAGGGCAAGCGGCGCCTTGAGGACCAGCTCTACATGATGCAGACGTACTTCCCCGCGAAGGTCGTGTCGATCCTGGGGACGTACACCTGCTACTACTACTCGAAGCGGGACGACGGCCAGAACGCCGGCTCCGCGAAGCTCGTGCCGTCCGGCTACTACGGCAACCTCCGCGAGGTGCTCGGCGTCGTCGTCGACAACACCGAGCCGGGCGACTTCCGGGACCGGCTGCTGCGCCGCTTCTACCGGGTCGAGATGCTGGGCCGGCTGAGCGAGCCCTCGGTCCTCAAGTACGAGCCCGCGTACCTGGACGAGATGGTCGACGCGATCCAGCCGCTCGTGAAGGACTTCATCACCGACGGCGTGCACGACGGGCTCGGCGCGCTGGTCCGGCTCCGCTCCACGCTGCTGCGCGCCGACGACCGCCAAGGGCTGGTGAAGATCGCCCGGTTCGCCAAGTCGGTGAAGGCCACGGCGCGTCTGGAGGAGTTCGACTGGCAGCCGGACGGCAGGATCGCGCTCTCCGTGACCGGCCGTCTGGTGCACGGCGAGGACCAGCAGCCGCTGCGCCTGGTCCGCCGGGACAAGCGGTACTTCGTGCACCCGGAGATCACCGAGGGGCTGCTGCCCGAGGGTGAACTCCTCGACGTCACCGACGACATGGACACCTACAAGGGTGAACTCTCCCTGCGCAACCGGGAGACCGCCGTCGAGTGGCCCTGCCCCGCCGACTTCACCGCGAAGGTCGAGAAGGCCGCGCCGCCGGCCGGCGCCCCTGCGGACGCCGAGGAGACGTACGAGGTCGTGCTCCACGGCACCGGCACGGTGACCAGCGAGGCGGTCAAGGGACGCGGCCGGGTCTCCCGGGGCTTCTGGGACATCTGGGTCCCGATGCGCGGCCTCGGGATCGTCCGCAAGGCCCGGCTCGGCGCCGACCGCGCGCCCGGGGTGGACGCCAAGTGCCTCCCGGCGGTGCTCGGTTCGCCGGCCCGCCCGGTCATCCCGTACTTCACCGACCCGCACGGCAACCTCACGCTCGATGTGGCGGGCCGCGCCAAGAAGATGGCGACGTATCTCGCGGAGAGCCCCGCGCTGCGGATGCCCGGCTCCCGCTCCGAGCTGCGGTTCGAGATCTTCACGGGCACGAATTCCGCCTCCCTCGCCGTCGAGCTGGTGCTGACCGGCTCGGACGGTACGAAGCTCACGCACCCGGCGACGCTCCGCCCCGACCACGGCAGGGCGCACCTGGAGGTGCCGGGCCGGGTGGCCGGACTGGCGGAGGGCCAGGCGCGTCTTTCGGTCAAGCTGGACGGCCCGAAGGGGCCCGAGCTGGACATCTGCGAGCTGCCGGTGGCGGCCGGCGGGCGGCTCCGGCTCGACCAGTGCGGGCTCGGGGAGGTCGACCCCCTGCTGGTGCGGGTGGTGACGGTGAAGCGCCGCAGGGCCACGCTGCGCAAGGTGCTCCGCTCGGCCGGCGGCCCGATCGTCCGCAGGCTGCCCGCCTCGGCGCGGAAGAAGGTGCGCCGCCTCGCGGCCCGCATCTGACCCGTGGCGGTGCCCCGCACCACTCCACGGCGCACCGCTCCACGGCGGCACCGCTCCACAGCGCACGGCCCCACTCCGAACCCTGAACAGAACAGCAAGGACGTGATCACATGCGGCAGCTCTCCGTCGAAGGCGCCTGGGTGCATGAACCGAAGGTCTTCCCGGACAGCCGTGGCAGCTTCCACGAGTGGTTCAAGGCCCCCGACTTCGCCGAGGCGGCCGGCCACCCGCTGAACCTCGCGCAGGCCAACTGCTCGGTCTCCAGCCGGGGCACGCTGCGGGGCGTCCACTTCGCCGATGTGCCGCCCGGCCAGGCCAAGTACGTGAAGTGCGTGCGCGGCGCGGTGCTCGACGTGATCGTGGACATCCGGGTGGGCTCGCCGACGTACCGGAAGTGGGAGGCCGTGCGCCTCGACGACACGGACCACCACTCGGTCTATCTCGCGGAGGGTCTCGGGCACGCCTTCATGGCGCTGACCGACGACGCCACGGTGGTCTACCTCTGCTCCGAGGGGTACTCCCCGGGCCGTGAGCACGGTCTGAACCCGCTGGACCCGGAGCTCGGCATCGAGTGGCCCGAGTCGATCACGCCGCTGCTCTCCGATAAGGACGCGGCGGCCCCGACCCTCGCGGAGGCCGAGGCCCAGGGCCTGCTGCCGTCGTACGAGGAGTGCCGGGCGTACTACGCGGAGCTGGCCGCGCGCGCCTGACGGCAGCCCGCCTGACGGCGTCCTGCCGGGCGGTGCACGAGCGAAGGGCCGGAGCGTGCGCTCCGGCCCTTCCTCATGTCCTGGTGCCCGGCGACGGTCAGCCGGTGACGGCCTCGATCTGCCGGCGCAGCGGCGTGAACGCCGAGCGCGGACGGCGCAGGTTACGGGCGCGGTTCAGCGCGGGCCAGAAGCCCGCCCCGAGCAGCGCCTCGGGCCGCACGGCGTTCTTGCGGACGAGGATCTCGTCCGGCACGTCCTGCGGGTCCGGTACGACGTACTCCTCGATGATCTTGTCGTAGGCGTTCTTCAGCACCGTCGACTCGGGGTTGGCGCCGAAGATCGCCACCACCCCGGTCGGCTCGGTGTCGACGTCGACGACGAGCAGGTCGGGGCGGTAACGCCGGAGCACCTGGGCCACCTTGTAGACGTCGCCCGCCCAGAACTTCGTGTGGCGGTCGCGCGCCGCCTCGTCGACGTCCCGGGGCAGCATGTCGTCCAGGACGATCACGCTGGACCAGCGGGAGTGCTTCTCGACGTTCATGAAGTCGCGCAGCGCGAACTCGAAGAGATGCATGCCGTCGATGAACGACAGCTCCAGCTTCGGGTCCCCGCCGAGCAGGTTGACCGGGTCGCGGCGGGCGAGCGCGCGGAACGGGTTGCGGCCGTTGCGCAGATGGATCAGCGGGTCCTTGCGTGCGAAGAAGTCGTCACTGGTCGCCCGGACCAGGTGGACGTCGCAGCTGATGTCCGTGACCACCCGGAAGGCCGGGTCGACGGCGACGGACGGAACCCGGGAGAGCGCCAGGCTTCGCCCGTCGTTGACCCCGATCTCCAGATAGGTGCGGGGCTTGTACACACGGTGCAGCTGGCGCAGGAAGCCGTGGCGATCCACGTAAGGGGCCCTTCACTGAGAATCAACAATCCATAGGTTTGATTCTCAGTGAACTTAGTGGGCCCACAGGTTGTACGTAAACATCTACTGGCTGGTAACACCCGTTTGGCGCTCGGCTGCCAGCACTGCCGGGAACGCTTCGGTGAGCGCCGCCCGCCAGTCTCGGATGGGTTCGATTTCGGCTGATTTCCATCGGTCGTGACCGAGGATGCTGTACGCGGGCCGGGGGGCCGGCCGGACGAACGCCTCGCTGGTCGTCGGACGGACCCGCGCCGGATCCGCGCCGAGCAGCCGGAAGATCTCCTGGGTGAAGCCGAACCAGGTCGTCCCGCCGCCGCTGGTGCCGTGGTAGACGCCCGCGGGCGCCGTTCCGTCCAGTGCCGCCCCGCCGAGCCGGACCAGCCGGTCGGCGAGATCGCCGGTCCAGGTGGGCTGTCCGCGCTGGTCGTCCACCACGTCCAGGGTGTCCTTGACGGCCTCCAGCTTGATCATCGTGCGGACGAAGTTGGGCCCGCCCGCGCCGTACAGCCACGCCGTACGGACCACGTAACCCTGCTCGGGGAGGGTGTCGAGCACCGCCCGCTCCCCCGCCAGCTTCGTCCGCCCGTAGGCGCTGCGCGGCGCGGTCGGGGCGTCCTCCGCGTACGGTGTCCCGCCGTCCCCGGCGAAGACGTAGTCCGTGGAGACCTGGAGCAGGATCGCGCCCGACTCCCGGCAGGCCTCGGCGAGGACCCGGGGGCCCGTGCCGTTGACCGCGAGGGCGTCGTCCTCCTTGGACTCGGCGTCGTCCACGGCCGTCCAGGCCGCGCAGTTGACCACGACCGCCGGCGCGTGCTCCGCGAAGGCGGCGCGCACGGCGACGGGGTCGGTGATGTCCAGAGCGGCGCGGTCCAGGCCGGCCGCGGGCCGCCCGGCGGCGGCGAGCCGGGCCAGCAGGTCCCGGCCGAGCATGCCGCCGGCGCCGGTGACGAGCCAGGTGCCCGCCGCGCCGCCGTCCGCCGCGCCGCCCGCGTCCGCGCCGCCGGTGTTCACGGAACCGGTGCTCACAGGGCCGCACGCTCCTTCAGCGGCTCCCACCAGGCGCGGTTCTCGCGGTACCACTCCACGGTCTCCGCGAGGCCCGCCGCGAAGTCCTTGCGGGGCTCGTACCCCAGCTCCTCGCGGATCTTGGTGCAGTCGACGGAGTAGCGGCGGTCGTGTCCCTTGCGGTCGGTGACGTACTCGACGCTGGTCTCCCAGTCCGCCCCGCAGGCCTCCAGGAGGAGGCCGGTCAGCTCCTTGTTGGAGAGCTCCGTGCCGCCGCCGATGTTGTAGACCTCGCCCGCGCGGCCCTTCGTACGGACCAGCTCGATGCCCTGGACGTGGTCGTCGATGTGCAGCCAGTCGCGGATGTTGCCGCCGTCGCCGTACAGGGGCACCTTCTTGCCGTCCAGCAGGTTCGTGATGAACAGCGGGATGACCTTCTCGGGGAAGTGGTGGTGCCCGTAGTTGTTGGAGCAGCGGGTCACGCGCACGTCGAGGCCGTGGGTGCGGTGGTACGAGAGCGCGATCAGGTCGCTGGACGCCTTCGCCGAGGAGTACGGCGAGTTGGGCTCCAGCGGGTGCGTCTCGGGCCAGGAGCCCTCGTCGATCGAGCCGTAGACCTCGTCCGTGGAGATGTGCACGAAGGTCTTGACGCCCGCGCGGTGGGCGGCGTCGATCAGCGTGTGCGTGCCGACCACGTTCGTACGGACGAACTCGGCGCCGCCGTCGATGGAGCGGTCCACGTGCGACTCGGCGGCGAAGTGCACCACCTGGTCGTGCTCGGCCATCAGCTTGCCGACCAGCTCGGGGTCGCAGATGTCGCCCTGGACGAAGCGGAATCCGGGGTGCTCGCGGACCGGGTCGAGGTTGGCCGGGTTTCCCGCGTAGGTGAGCTTGTCGAGGACCGTGATCTCGACGTCGCCGGGGCCCTGCGGGCCGAGCACCGTACGGACGTAGTGCGAGCCGATGAAGCCGGCACCGCCGGTCACGAGAATCCTGTGCGTCATGAGGAGATCTGCACCTTGCTGTGGTCACCGAGGACGAGTCGGTGGGCGGACGGGTTACGGGGGGCGGGGGTGATCTCGACGTCACGGCCGATCAGCGACGCCTCCACGCGGCGGACGCCGGTGAGCGAGGACCCGCGCAGGACGATGGAGTACTCGATCTCGCTGTCCTGGATGGTGCACCCCTCGGAGACCGAGGTGAAGGGACCGATGTACGCGTCGCTGATCACGGTGTCCGCGCCGATGATCACGGGGCCGAGGATGCGGCTGCCGGTGACCTTCGCGCCCTTCTCGATCCTCACCCGCCCTATGATCTCGCTGCCCTCGTCGACGGTGCCCTCGCAGTGCGGCTCGACGGTCTCCAGCACCGAGCGGTTGACCTCCAGCATGTCGGTGACGTTGCCGGTGTCCTTCCAGTACCCGGAGATGGTCGTGGAGCGGACGTCGCGCTGCTGGTCGATCAGCCACTGGATGGCGTGGGTGATCTCCAGCTCGCCGCGCCAGGACGGCTCGATGGAGCGCACGGCCTCGTGGACGGCCGGGGTGAAGAGGTAGACACCGACGAGCGCGAGGTCGCTCTTGGGCTTCTTCGGCTTCTCCTCCAGGGCCACCACGCGCCCCTCGCCGTCCAGTTCGGCGACGCCGAAGGAGGTCGGGTTGGGGACCCTGGTGAGCAGGATCTGCGCGGCGGGGCGCTCCTCGCGGAAGCCGTCCACCAGGCCGCTGATGCCGCCGACGATGAAGTTGTCGCCGAGGTACATCACGAAGTCGTCGTCGCCGAGGAAGTCACGGGCGATGAGGACGGCGTGCGCCAGGCCGAGCGGGGCGTCCTGCTGGAGGTACGTCACCTTGATGCCGAACTGCGAGCCGTCGCCCACGGCGGCGCGGATCTCGTCCGCGGTGTCGCCGACGATCACACCGACCTCGGTGATGCCCGCCTCCGCGATGGCTTCGAGGCCGTAGAAGAGCACCGGCTTGTTCGCCACGGGGACGAGCTGCTTCGCCGATGTGTGCGTAATGGGCCGCAGCCGGGTGCCTGCCCCACCGGACAGTACGAGAGCCTTCACTGTTCCTGTATTCCCCTGCTGTGATTGCGATGCTGTCCGGGGGTCGCCCGACAGTCCGATTTTACCTACGCTTCGCGGCGCCGTCTGCTGCCGGTCACCACGGAAGGGTGATCCGGCCCGCTCCGGGGGCGCAAAAGAGTGCGTTCCGGAGCCCGTACGCGCACGGGCGCGGCCCGGTACCACCGGCCGCGCCCCTCCCGGCCCCCGCCCGGGCACCGTGCTCCCTCACGCCGTACGGCCGATTTCTGCGCAACTCCCTTACGCCACACGGTTCTTCATCGGCGCGAGGCCCCGTACGCGGGTACGCAGCCGGCGTGCCACCCGGCGTGCCAGCGACCTCCGCCGGCGCTCCGCCCGGGGCGGCTCGATGGGGCGCAGTCCCGGCTTGCCCACCCAGTCCCGGGTGGTCACCTCGAACACCGCGTCGGTCAGCCCCGAACGGCGGTCGCCGAAGTGGGGGAAGGCGAGGTACGGCGTCCGGGCGCGGCCCCGGTGGACCACTTCGGGCACCGTCTCCGCCTTGATGAACGCCAGCATGTCGGCGAGCAGATCGAGCCGCCCGAGCGCCACGCACTCCAGCCGCAGCCGCTCGTTGACCTTGATGTGACGCGCCACACCCGGGTTCCAGTACCGCGCCATCAGCGGGGCGACCAGCTCCAGTTTGTGGCGTCGTACCGTCTCGGACTCCTTGACGATCCCGTGCGCGAACTGCTGGATCAGCCCGACCGTGAAGGGTCTGACCATCAGTCTGTCGCGCCGGGGACCCGCCGGCTCCAGTTCGGCGATGAGCGTCATCAGGGCCGTCACGGCGGCGAACCGGTGCGTGTAGTCACCGGCCTTGGTCACATGCTTGCCGTCGTCCCTGCCGACCAGGTAGTAGCAGGTGTAGTCGGAGATCACCGAGACGCCGCCGCCCCGGAGGTAGGCCGCCATGGTGAAGAGGGCGTCCTCGCCCGTCCTGAGCTGCTCGTCGAAGCGCAGCCCCAGCCGCTCGACCATCTCGCGCCGGAAGAGCTTCTGCGCGCTCAGCGTGTAGATGACCTGCGAGTTGTGGACATCGACGCGGTCGGCCGTACGCCGCCACATCGAGCTCGGAGCGCCCCGGTTGACCCCCACCACCTTGCCGAGCACCACGTCCGTGCCGGCGCGGTCGGCCACCGTGATCATGCGCTCCAGTGCTTCGCCCCCCAAGTAGTCGTCCGCGTCGAGGAAGAACACGTACCGTCCCCGGGCCAGGCCGAGGCCGACGTTGCGCGGGCCGCTGGGGCCGCCCGAGTTGGCCTGGCGCACCACCCTGGTCGGGATGGCCGTCCGGGCCGCGAACTCCTCCAGGTAGTCACCCGTGCCGTCGGTCGAGCCGTCGTCGACGGCGACGAGCTCGATCCGGTCGGCGCCCAGCGTCTGGGCCTCCACCGACTCCAGGCAGCGGACTAAGTAGGGCATGGCTTCGTAAGCCCCGACGATCACGCTCACAACAGGAACAGACATATTGTTCATCAGAATTCAAGACAAGCTGCATCGAACGTTGGTTGTCCGACCCCGAACGCCAGTGTGCGTGATGCCCGTCACATGCGCGAGTTGACCCGACGGGGTGTCACGGGGACACGGAAAGGCCCGGTGGGACGCTCCCTGGAGAGCGCCCCACCGGGCCTTCCGTCGTGTTCTCCCCGGTCAGCCGCGTACGGGCGAGTCCAGGTCGTTGATCTCGGCGTCCCCGGCTTCCCCGGCTTCCCCGGCGACCCCTGCGCTCCGAGCGTTCTCCGCGCTCGGCGCCGAGTCGTCCGGCGCGGCCGCCGCCTCCGGCTCCCCGAGGCGCTGCTCGACGCCCGCGTTCCGTGCCAGCGACTTCGCGGACAGCGCCTGCGTCGCCGCCTCGAACTGCTCCATCGACGTCGGCTCGTCGGGGCCCAGCAGATACCGCTTCAGCTCCCGGCGCTCGTCCGCGAGACGGTCGGCGGCCGGGTCGGCGACCGCGGCGAGCAGTTCGTCCAGCTCCCGCGCGCTGTTGGTGAGGATCACGGCGGCCCGTACGGCGGTGTTCTGCCGCTTGAACTCCTCCGCGCCCAGCTCCGCCGAGTCCGTGACGGCGTACGGCTTGCCGCTCGCGATGAAGTCGGACACCACGCTGGAGATGTCGGAGACCATGGCGTCCGACTCGTTGAAGCAGTCGTACAGCGCGGGCTCGGAGCCGCTGATGACCCGGTGCTCCCACCAGCCGAAGGAACGCCAGTGCGCGCCGTTCCACTCACGCCGCAGCCGCGTCAGCTCCTCCTGACGGGCCGGGTCCGCCTGGGAGTCACGCGACTGCTCCGCCTCGTCACGCCCTGTGTCCGCGGCGCCCATCAGCTCGCCGAGGCGCGCGGAGATCCTGGCCAGCTCGGCCTTGGCCGCGGTCCGGTCAGCGCTCAGCCCGGCGCTTTCCTTCGCCCAGCGGGCGTCGGTGGCCCGCTCGGCGGCGGCCTTCTCCACCAGGGCGATGATCCGCTCGTGCACGGCCTTCGCCTTGGCGCTGCGGGTCCCGGTGAAGGGGTGGGGCTTGTAGAGCACCCGGACCGGGCTGTCGGCCTTCAGGAGCCGCTTGACGATGTTCTCGCCGGCCAGCAGCAGCGAGGTGTTCCCGGGGTTGTCGTCCCAGCCCTCCCAGGTCGGGGCGTACAGCACGGTGGGCACGGGGTGGCGCTGGGCGCCGCTGTACGGCTGGATCGGGGCGAGCTGCGGGCGGCCGACCTCCACGATGTCCTCGTCGCGCACCCCGACGTCAGCGAGCGCGTACCGGTCGCGCCCGGCCCGGCCCGCGGTCCACACCTCGTCGTACGCCTTGCTGTACGGGTTGACGCTGGCCAGCTTGTCGCTGTCGCCGTGGCCGATGAAGACGTGCTTCATGGTGGGCACGCGCAGCATGTGGATGTTCTTGCCGACATTGGCCGCGTAGAGCGCGACCCGGACGGTCGACAGGTCCAGGTTCATCAGGTGCACCCCGCCGGGGACGCAGAGCACCGGCACGTCCGTCGTCCCGAGCTGCTGGGCGATGGCCCGCTCCCGCAGCACGATCAGCGGCCGGCCCTCCAGCCGGTCCATCGTGTCCAGCCACATGTTGACCTGGTACGCGGACTCCTTGGAGCCCGAGAAGTACAGCATCACGGTCGGGCGGTACCCGGCCAGCCAGCCGTCGACCGCCGTGAGCACCTTCTCGGCGTTGGGTACGAGCCGGCTCGGCCGCAGGTAGGGCAGGAGCGCGGCGATGTAGCCGACGGCGAGGAACAGGCTGAGGCCGAGGCCCGCGAAGCCGTAGATGTTGTCGCGGGTCTGGAGCGTGATGATCACACCCACCATGGCGAAGACGTCGAGGTGGAGCATCTTCTCGGCGGAGCGGTTGAGCAGCCCGCGCGGCGGCGCGTCCGGGATCCGGATGCCGGTCAGGTCGATGTTGCGGGTGACGACGGGCAGCCTGCGGCGCAGCCGGAGCAGGGTGACGATCGCGCCGTGCGGCGCCTGGAGCGCGTAGAACATCAGGACCATGACCACGGTCACGTAGAAGATCCGGTCCTCACCGAGGCCCGACCTGGCGACCAGCAGCACCAGCAGCATCTGCCGGATCAGGAACCGGATCGAAAGGCCGGCGCGCACCTTGGCGAGCCGGTTCACCAGATAGCTGCCGCGCTGGTGCAGGTAGGTGTCCGCGAGATAGGTCACGGCTGCGGCCGCCGCGAAGAACCAGAGGTTGGGGATTATCGCGGCGAGCATGACGCACGGGAAACTGATACCCAGAAGAAGTGCGGCTGCCAGCTCTGATCCGCTGCCCACGCGGGCCAGGCGGATAGCTGTCGAAATCACGGAAAACCTGCTCCAGACCGTGCCGGCTGATGACCTTGCAAGGGATGCGTGAACAAACGACTTCACGACGTCACGTAATGACGGCTTCGCGACTTCACGCTTTCACGACTTCACGAACTGGGGCCTCCGCGGTTCGCGCGGAGGCGACCCACAGAGGCCCTGTCAAAGATTGTCAAGAAGTATTACACATCTTCCTGACGGTCCAGTACGGCGGCGAGCGCCTGCTCGAAGTCGGACGACTCCGAGGCGCCGCGCGTCGGGTCCTGCTGGCGTACGTCGATCACATGGCCGGTCAGCTCGGAGAGCAGCACGTCGAGGGAGGTCTTCGCGACCGCCTCGGAGGAGAGCAGCGAGCCCTCCGGCTCCTGGCCGAACGCCTTGGTGCGCATGGGGGTGGCGGTCCGCTCCGGGTTCACGCAGTTGACCCGGATCCCCTCGCCCGCCCACTCGTCGGAGAGCGCCTGGGTCAGATTGACCATGGCTGCCTTCGTCGACGAGTACAGGCTGTACTCGGCGCGGCCCCGGGTGTAGCTGCTGGAGGTGTAGAGCATCAGCTGGCCCTTGGTCTCCGCCAGGTACTTGTACGAGGCGCGCGCGATCTGCACCGGCGCCAGGTAGTTGACGTTCAGCGCCTCCTGGATCGTGGTGTTGTCCGTCTCGGCCAGCTTGCCGATACGCAGCACACCCGCGGTGTTGATCACGTAGTCGATCCGGCCGGTCTCGCCGTAGGCCCGGGAGAGCGCGTCGTCCACGTGCTCCGGGTTCTCCACGTGCGTACCGGTGGTGGAGCGGCCCAGCGCGTACACCGTGGCGCCGTACGACTCGGCGAGCTGGGCGATGTCGGCGCCGATGCCGTACGAACCGCCGAAGACGACCAGCGTCTTACCGGTGAGCAGCTCACGGTAGGACTCCTCGGACGGCTGCTCGGGCGCGCTCGCGGAGGCGAGCTGGAAGAGCTTGTCGGCGATGAAGACGTCGACCGGCTGCGTCACCTTCATGTTGTACTCGTCGCCCGCCACGACGTAGATCGGCACGTCCGGCAGGTACTTGAGCACGACGGAACAGTCGTCGGTGGCCTGGAAGTTGGGGTCGCCCGCCGCGACCTCGTACGCCGCGCGGATCGTGGAGAGCTTGAACGCCTGCGGGGTCTGGCCGCGGCGCAGCCGGGACCGGTCGGGGACGTCCGTGATGAACTCGCCGTCGCCGCCGTGCGTACGGGTCACGATGATCGTGTCCGCGGACGGGATGGCCACGTCCACCGCCTGGTAGCGGTCCAGCGCGTCCACGCAGTCCTTGATCACGCGCTGCGAGAGCAGCGGCCGCACCGCGTCGTGGAAGAGCACGTTACGGTCCTCGCCCGGTGCCAGCCCCTCACCCAGCGCGGCGATCGCGCGCTCGGTGGTCTCGTTGCGCGTCGTGCCGCCCTCGATGACCCGGGTGACCTTGGTCAGCCCGGCCTTCGCGACGATCTTCTCCACGTCGGGCACATAGCCGGGGGCCATGAGCACGATCACGTCGTCGATCGAGTCGCTCTGCTCGAAGATCCACAGGGTGTGCTCGATGACCGCCTTCCCCGCGATCTTCAGCAACTGCTTCGGGATCGACAGCCCCACCCGCTGACCGGTACCGCCCGCCAGGACGACAGCGGTGGTGCGGGGCTTCGCGGGCGACGCGGAAGTTGCAGACACAGGACAGACCTACCTTGCGGGCTCAGAGGATGTAGCGATGGTCCCACCCGTGGCAATCGTCGTGCAAGGTGGAGCACAGGCGCCCGCCACCGGCCCGCAACCCCTGATTCACCTGGGAGGACAGGTGCGTGCGTGGTGCGTGGCCGACAGGTGTACGTGAAGGAGACCACAAAAGATTCACGTCGGAGCACGGGGGCTCACAGATGAGAGGGGTACGGAGCGGGGCCACCGATCACCGCCGAACACCGCCGATCGCCGCGGGCGGCCGCCTCCGGCGGAGACGGCCGCACCTGGGATGGTCCGGGCGGGTCAGAAGGGCTTGAATTCCTCGTACTCCCGCTGCGACTCGTCGCGCTCGGCATCGCGGTCCCGGCGCCGCTGCGCCGCCGGACGCGGCTCCTCCAGGCGGTGGTCCTCGCCGCGGCGGCCCAGCATCTCGGCGCCGGCCATCATCGTGGGCTCCCAGTCGAAGACGACCGCGTCGTCCTCGTCGCCGATGGCGACCCCGTCGCCCGCCCGCGCGCCGGCCTTCATCAGCTCGGCCTCGACACCGAGCCTGTTCAGCCGGTCCGCGAGGTAGCCCACGGCCTCGTCGTTGCTGAAGTCGGTCTGGCGGACCCAGCGTTCGGGCTTGTCGCCGCGTACCCGGTAGATGCCGTCCTCCTCCAGGATGACGGTGAAACCGGCGTCGTCGACGGCCCTCGGGCGGATGACGATCCGGGTCGCCTCCTCCTTCGGCTTCTCGGCGCGCGCCGTGGCGATGATCTCCGCGAGCGCGAAGGACAGCTCCTTGAGCCCCAGGTGCGCCACGGCCGACACCTCGAAGACGCGGTAGCCGCGCGCTTCGAGATCGGGCCTGATCATCTCGGCGAGGTCCTTGCCGTCCGGGATGTCGACCTTGTTGAGGACGACGACGCGCGGCCGGTCGCCGAGGCCGCCGTACTGCGCGAGTTCCGCCTCGATGACATCGAGGTCGGTGACCGGGTCACGGTCCGACTCCAGCGTCGCCGTGTCCAGGACATGGACGAGTACGGAGCACCGCTCGACATGGCGCAGGAACTCCAGGCCGAGCCCCCGGCCCTGGCTGGCGCCCGGGATCAGCCCGGGGACGTCCGCGATGGTGTAGACGGTCGAACCGGCGGTGACCACGCCCAGGTTGGGGACGAGCGTGGTGAACGGGTAGTCCGCGATCTTCGGCTTGGCGGCGGAAAGCACCGAGATCAGCGAGGACTTGCCCGCGCTCGGGTAGCCGACGAGCGCCACGTCCGCGACCGTCTTCAGCTCCAGGACGATGTCGCCGCCGCGGCCGGGCTCGCCGAGCAGCGCGAAGCCGGGGGCCTTGCGGCGGGCCGAGGCCAGCGCCGCGTTGCCGAGGCCGCCGCGGCCGCCGTCGGCGGCGACGAAGGTGGTGCCCTCACCGACGAGGTCGGCGAGGACGTTGCCCCGCTTGTCGAGCACGACGGTGCCGTCGGGCACCGGCAGCACCAGGTCCTGGCCGTCCTTGCCGGAGCGGTTGCCGCCCTCGCCGGGCTTGCCGTTGGTGGCCTTGCGGTGCGGCGAGTGGTGGTAGTCGAGCAGCGTCGTCACCGACTGGTCGACGACGAGGATCACATCGCCGCCCCGGCCGCCGTTGCCGCCGTCGGGGCCGCCGAGCGGCTTGAACTTCTCACGGTGTACGGAGGCGCAGCCGTGGCCTCCGTTACCCGCGGCGACATGCAGCTCGACGCGGTCCACGAAGGTGGTCATGGGGATTGCCTCCAGTACATACGGAATTGTCTTACCTGTAACGCGCGAAAGGCGGACCCGCTTCCCGTCTCCGGGAAGTGAGGTCCGCCCTCGCGAAGAACCGTTCTACAGGCGCCCTGCCTGCCCGCCGGTACCGGGAGAGGTACCGGAGGGTTACTAGGCGGCGGGAACGATGTTGACGACCTTGCGGCCACGGTGGGTGCCGAACTCCACCGCGCCGGGGTTCAGCGCGAACAGCGTGTCGTCGCCGCCACGGCCGACGCCGGTGCCCGGGTGGAAGTGCGTGCCGCGCTGGCGGACCAGGATCTCACCGGCGCTGACGACCTGACCGCCGAAGCGCTTCACGCCGAGCCGCTGAGCATTGGAGTCGCGCCCGTTCCGAGTGGACGATGCGCCCTTCTTGTGTGCCATGTCTCCTCAGTCCCTTACTTCGCAGCCGCGGGGATACCGGTGACCTTGATCGCCGTGTACTGCTGGCGGTGACCCTGGCGGCGGCGGTAACCCGTCTTGTTCTTGTAGCGAAGGATGTCGATCTTCGCGCCCTTGTGGTGGTCCACGATCTCGGCCTGAACCTTGATGCCGTCCAGCACCCACGGGTCGCTGGTGACCGCGTCACCGTCGACCACGAGCAGCGTCTTGAGTTCGACGGTGTCGCCGACCTTGCCGGTGGAAATCTTGTCAACCTCAACGATGTCACCGACAGCAACCTTGTGCTGGCGGCCACCGCTGCGCACGATGGCGTACACGCGGAACTCACTCTCGCTCGGAACGGAACCTCTGAAGCCAGCCGCTCGCACGGGCCGGGGCCCGAGGCAGTCCTGACAGGACGAGCGGCCTCCCCCGGAGATCCGGGAGGTGGGTGCTCAGAGGTGGGCGCGCATAGGAACACACCGAAGGTTTAGAGTACGGGGCCCCTGTACAGGGGGTCAAACCGGCCCCCCTGCCGCATCGGCTCCCCGTGCCGCACCACCCGGGGAGGGCGGTGCGGCACGGGGACCGCGCGGATCAGTCCTCGGTGGAGGCCGTGACGCCGACGGGCGCCGTCTGCTCCGCCGCGGCGGTCTTCTTCGACGTCTTGGCCGCGGTCTTCGCGGTCTTCGCCGTCTTGGCCACCGACTTCTTGGCCGTCGTCTTCTTCGCGACGGTCTTCTTCGCCGTCGTCTTCTTGGCGGCCGTCTTCTTCGCCGGGGCCTTCTTGGCCGCCGTCTTACGGACCGCCTTCTTGGCCGGTGCGGGCGCCTCGGCCTCGGCCGCCGGTTCCGGCGCCGCTTCGGCCTCGGCCTCGGCGGGAGCCTCGGCCTTCGCCGGAGCGTCCACGACGACGATCGCCGCCTCCTCCGCGCCCGACGGCGAACCGGCGGGGGCGGTGACCTTACGGGTCGCCCTGCGGCGCGCCCGCGGCGGCGCCGCCACCGGCGCCTCCTCGGCGACCGGCTCCGCGGCCGGCTCGGTGACCGGCTCGGTGACCGGCTCCACGGGGGCCGGCTCGGGCTCCGGGGCCACGGGGACGACCACCTCGGCCGCGGCCTCCGCGTCGGCCGCCTTCGGCGAACCGGCCGGAGCCGACGCCTTACGGGTGGCGCGGCGGCGCGTGCGCCCCTGGGGAGCCGCGTCCGCGACGGGCGCCTCAACGGCCTCCACGGGCGCCTCGGCCACCGGGGCCACCTCGGCCTCGGGGACCTCAGAGGTCACCGGGGCCTCAGGGGCCTGCGGTGCCTCCGCCCGTACCTCCGGCTCCGCCGCCCGGGGCGCACCGGCCGGGGCGGACGCCTTGCGCGACGCACGGCGGCGCGAACGGCCCCGTACGGCGGCCTCGGCCTCCGCGATGCTGCTGTACAGCTCCTCGTCCGGTACGAACTCAGGCGCGGCGAGCGCGACCGGAGCCGCCACCTCCGCCGCGAGCTCGGCCTCCGACTCGGTCCCGGCTTCGGCGGACTCCGCCGCCGTACCCGTCACCTCGTGGTCGTGCTCGTGGTCCGCACCGGCACCACCGCGACCGCGCTTCTTGGCCCGCTTGCCGTTGCCGCCGCCACCGGCGGCCACCGGCTGCTCCATGTGGACGATCACACCGCGGCCGTTGCAGTGGACACAGGTCTCGGAGAAGGACTCCAGCAGACCCTGGCCCACCCGCTTGCGGGTCATCTGCACCAGGCCCAGCGAGGTGACCTCGGCGACCTGGTGCTTCGTACGGTCCCGGCCCAGGCACTCCAGCAGACGCCGCAGCACCAGGTCCCGGTTGGACTCCAGCACCATGTCGATGAAGTCGATGACGACGATGCCGCCGAGGTCGCGCAGCCGGAGCTGGCGGACGATCTCCTCGGCCGCCTCCAGGTTGTTCCTGGTGACGGTCTCCTCGAGGTTGCCGCCCTGGCCGGTGAACTTCCCAGTGTTGACGTCGACCACGATCATGGCCTCGGTCTTGTCGATGACCAGCGAGCCGCCGCTCGGCAGCCAGACCTTGCGGTCGAGCGCCTTCATGAGCTGCTCGTCGATGCGGTACGTCGCGAAGACGTCCACCTCGCTGGTCCAGCGCGACAGCCGGTCGGAGAGGTCCGGCGCGACGTGCGCGACATAGCCGCTGATCGTCTGCCACGCGTCGGCGCCGCTGACGATGACCTTCGAGAAGTCCTCGTTGAAGATGTCGCGGACCACCCGGACGGTCATGTCGGGCTCGCCGTAGAGCAGCGTCGGGGCGTTGCCGCTCTTCGACTTCTTCTTGATGTCCTCCCACTGCGCCTGCAGCCGCTCGACGTCACGGCGCAGCTCGTCCTCGCTGGCGCCCTCGGCGGCCGTACGGACGATGACGCCCGCGTCCTCGGGGACGATCTTCTTGAGGATGGTCTTCAGCCGGGCGCGCTCGGTGTCCGGGAGCTTGCGGCTGATGCCGGTCATCGAACCCTCGGGCACGTACACGAGGTAGCGGCCCGGCAGCGAGACCTGGCTGGTCAGGCGGGCGCCCTTGTGACCGATCGGGTCCTTCGTCACCTGGACGAGCACCGACTGGCCGGACTTGAGGGCGGTCTCGATCCGGCGGGGGCCGTTGGCCATGCCCAGCGCCTCGAAGTTGACCTCACCGGCGTACAGGACGGCGTTGCGGCCCTTGCCGATGTCGACGAAGGCGGCCTCCATGGACGGCAGTACGTTCTGCACCTTGCCCAGGTAGACGTTGCCGACGTAGCTGGTCGCCTGCTCCTTGTTGACGTAGTGCTCGACCAGGACGTTGTCCTCCAGGACACCGATCTGGGTGCGCTCGCCGTGCTGGCGGACGACCATCACGCGCTCGACGGCCTCGCGGCGGGCGAGGAACTCCGCCTCCGTGATGATCGGCACGCGGCGGCGGCCCTGCTCGCGCCCCTCACGGCGGCGCTGCTTCTTGGCCTCCAGACGGGTCGAGCCCTTGATGGACTGGACCTCGTCCGCGCCGGTGCCGGGCTCGCGCCCGTCGTCCTTCGCGCGGCGTTCACGCGGCTCGCGGACCTTGACGACCGTACGCTCCGGGTCGTCACCGCCCCCGGCGCCCTGCTCGGCGTCGGAACCGCCGTCGGCGCTCCGGCGCCGCCTGCGGCGACGGCGGCGGCTGCTGGAGGAGCCGCCCGAGGACGCGTCGTGGTCGTCCTGCTCGCCGTCGTCGAACGCGTCGGAGCCGTCCGGGCCGCTCCGGTCGCCGTCCGCCTCGTCGGTGTGCTCGGCGGCGGTCTCCTCGCGCTGCTCGTCCGTGGTGTCCTCGGCGTCCGCGGCCTCACCGCGGCGACGGCGGCGGCCACCCCGGCGGCGGCGCCGCGAGGGACGGTCCCCGTACTCGTCGGAATCCTCTGCGGATTCCGCGGACTCGGACGCCTCATCGTCGGAGGGCTCGTCGTCGCTCTCGCTCGCGGGCTCCTCGACGGGCGCGCGCGGCGTCTCCGGCGCGGCCTCGACGGCCGGCTCCGCGGCCTCGCCGCGGCGACGGCGCCTGCTCCGGCGGCCCGACGGCTCGGGCTCGGCGACCGGCTCGGGAGCGGTGGCGGCGGGCTCGGCGGGCTCGGCGGCCTCGTCGAGTTCGTCCGCGGCGTCGGTCCGCCCACCGGCGGCCGCCGCGGCGGCGGCGGTCTCGGGGGTCTGGAACATCGGCTCGGTGAAGACGGGCGCCTGGAAGACGGCCACCGCGGGCCGTACGGCACGGCGGCGCGAGGCGCGCTCGGGCTCACGCTGTACGGGCTTGTCGGCGGCGGGCTTCCCGGCGGCAGGCTTCTCGGCAGCGGGCCTCTCGGCCACGGGCTGCTCGGCGACGGGCTCGGGCGCCGCGACCGGTGCGGTGGCCCTGCGGCGCGTACGGCCCCGGGTGGCGGCCTTCTCGGCGGCCTGGACCTCGGGCTCGTCGGCGGCGATCCGGGCGACGGTGTCCCCCGGCAGGCTCTCGCCGCCGGCGGCGACGGTGCCGTTCCCGTTGTCCTCCGGGGCCGTCCCGGCCTCCGGCGCACCGGCGGGCGCGGTGGCCCTGCGGGTGGCACGCCGACGAGGACGCGCGGCGGGCGCGGGCTCCTCGGCCGGGGCCTGGGCGACGGCGGCGCCGTCGGCGGGCGCGGCCGTCTCCTCGACGACGGCCGTCTCGACCGGCTCCGTGGTGGTCTCGGGCGCCGTGACCTTACGGGTGGCGCGGCGACGGGCGCGCGGCGGCGCGGCGGGCTCCTCGGCAGCCACCTCATCGGCGACGACAGCCTCGGCGACCGGCTCTGCCACCGGCTCGGGCGCGGCGGTCTTCCGGGTGGCGCGGCGGCGGGCACGCGGCGGCGCGGCGGGCTCCTCGGCAGCAGCCTCATCGGCCACAACAGCCTCGGCGACCGGCTCTGCCACCGGCTCGGGCGTGGCCGTCTTCCGGGTGGCGCGGCGGCGGGCACGCGGCGGCGCCGCCTCCTCGACCGGAGCGTCCGGGGTCTCCGACGCGTCCGGCGTCACGGACTCGGCGGCCGGTATGGCCGGCGCGACGGTCTCCGCGACACTCGTCGCACCGGCGTCCGACGCGGCGGTGCCTTCGGCCCCGGTGGGCGGTCCCGCCGGGCGGGACGCGGCCCGGCGCCTGCGGCGCGGGGGCAGCGTGTCGCTGGGTGAGTTGTTCTCTTCGTTGGTGTCCCCGGGGGTACCGGGTTCGGTGGACTCGAGCATGCGGGGGGTTCTCCCGTCACGCTCCCGGGCGCCACGCCTGGTCCGGTCCGGCCGCGGCCCGCGCTGTGCGCGATGTGCCGCCGTCCGGGGCGCGGGCGCCGCACGGGAGCTGTTATGTCTGAGTCGCCGGTTCCGTACGCGATGTACGTACGGCCTGGCGAAAGTCTTCTGGTCAGTGCGCCGCCCGACCCAGGTGGCTCCCGAGTCCCAGGGCTGCGCTACAACGACCGCCTTACGCGGAACCTGCACCTTCCGGCGCCGTCGCGGCGGCGGGTCCGGCGGCCATGGGTGCGGCGGGCCGGGCTGCCTCGCGGTCGGGCGCGAGCGGGTCGGTCACCGTGCCGGACTCCTCGTCGAAGAGCCCCTGCGCCAGCCTGGTCACCGCTGCGGGGACCGGCGGCGCCAGGTCGGCCACAGCTCGGAGACCGGACAGGACGTCGTCGGGTCGTACGGCAGGTGTCACGTGCCGAACCACCAGCCGCAGTATCGCACAGGGCCCGTCCCCCGGCCTATCAGGCTGTGGACGAGCCACCTCCAGGCCGGCCACGGCGGCCCGTGCGTCGAAGGTCCGCAGACCGTTCTTCGCACGGCGTTCCACCTCGACGGTGCCGGCGGCGAGGAAGGCGGAGACGGCGTGTTCCGCCGCCTCCTCGGTCACGCCGTCCAGCCGCAGCTCCCACACGGAAGCGGTCAGCCGGTCGGCGAGTCCCGGGATACGGGCCTCGACGGCGTCGATGATGTCAAGGCCCGCAGGCAGCGACTCGTCGAGCAGCTCACGCAGCTTGTCGGGGTCGCGCGCCTCCACCAGGGCGATCTCCAGGAACTCGGCCTCGCTGCCCGTGCCGGTGGGTGCGGCATTGGCGTACGACACCTTCGGGTGCGGGGTGAACCCCGCCGAGTACGCCATGGGCACCTCGGCACGGCGCAGCGCCCGCTCGAAGGCGCGCTGGAAGTCTCGGTGGCTGGTGAACCGGAGGCGGCCGCGCTTGGTGTAGCGCAGTCGGATGCGCTGCACCGCCGGTGCGGGAGGCGGGCCTTCGGGCTGTCGCTTGCCCAGTGGTTCTTCTCCTCGGTGCGGGCGGTACGCGGTGACGCGCCGCCCATGGACGTGACTTCGGCGGGATCACCCCGAGTCCTGGACCCTCCCCACGCTGTGCGGGGAGATCTCGGGTACGGGCGCCGCGCCGGGGACGATCGTTGTACTACCCAGAGTACGCGCCCGGTGCTCCGGCGGTTCCACAGGCCGCGACACCCGAGCCCCGCCCACCAGCGCACGCCACGCCTCCCGGCGTGCGGCGCGGACGGTTTCCACCGTCTCCCGGAGTGCGCGGCGCGCGCTCCTGCCCGCCGCGGCCGCGGCCGACCTGGCCGGGGCCCAGACGCTGTCGCGCACCCAGTGCCCGACCGGGGTGCAGATCCGCAGGTACGTCCAGCGCGCCGGCCGCCCCACGAGTTGCCGGGCGAGCCACCCGAGCCCCCGCCAGGCGGCGCGCGAGAGGTGTCCGGCGACCCGCCAGGCGACGCCGAACGCGGCCCCGGCCTCCCGCCCGACCGGGGCGAGGATCCTGCGGTACACCCAGGTCACGGGGGTCACCACCAGGAACAGCAGCAGCCACACGAGTGCGGCGAGCAGGGCCCGTCCGGTCGCGGCGGCGGCGCGCAGGAGGACGGCGGACAGCCGGGCGATCCCCTCCCCCAGCGGTGTGAGCAGCCACCGGTACACCCACGCGGCGGGCCGCGCGAGCCCGTACGTCAGCGCGGGCACCGCCACGTACCGCCACAGCGCCGCCCACGGCCACACGAGCAGCGCCTTTCCCAGCCACCCCAGCGCGACGCCCAGACCGTGGCCCAGCGGGGTGAGCAAGGTCTCGTACAGCCAACGGATCCCGTGGCCGAGCGGGGTGAGCAGCCGGCGGTAGCTCCACACCGCCGGCACCACCACCCCGTACCGCACCACCGGCACCACGGTCCACTGCCACACCGCCGTCACCAGCCACCCCACCGCGACCGCGGCCCCCCACGCCGCCGGGGCGAGCACGGAGGCGTACAGCCAGGAGAGCGCCCGGCCCAGCGGGCGCAGCACGATCCGGTGGAAGCCCCGCGCGACGGCGACGAGGACGTCCCACACCATCCGTACGGGCACGACGACCACCAGCACGACGACGCGCACCGGGA
Source organism: Streptomyces sp. NPDC059255 (assembly GCF_042752355.1). NCBI lineage: Bacteria > Bacillati > Actinomycetota > Actinomycetes > Kitasatosporales > Streptomycetaceae > Streptomyces > Streptomyces sp. NPDC059255. The sequence goes on along the minus strand of NZ_JBHYZP010000015.1, from coordinate 24,887 downwards.
TCCTGACGACCATCGCGAGGCACCCGGCGTTCTCCACGCCTTCCGCGGCCTCCGCGCCCTCCGCGGCTTCCGTGCCCTTCCCGGCCTCCACGCCTTCCGCGGCCTCCGCGCCCTTCCCGGCCTCCACGCCCTCCGCGGCTTCCGTGCCCTTCCCGGCTTCCGTGCCGGGCTCGTGGCCGGGCTTGTCCAGCTTCATACCGCTCAGGACGCCTCAGCCGTCCGTCCGGATCCAGAACCGGAGCTTTCCCCCGCGCTCGTCCTCCAGCCTCCCGCCGGCCGCCTCGATCACCTTGCGCGAGGGGGTGTTGGTGGTGTCGCAGGTGACGAGGACCGAGTCGACGGCGAGCGCGCGGGCGACCGGCAGCGCGGCGAGGAGCATGGCCGTCGCGTGTCCCTGCCGGCGGGCGGTGGGGCGTACGGCGTAGCCGATGTGGCCGCCGATCTCGCGCAGGTACGGGTTGAGCCGGTGGCGGATGTTGAGGCGGCCGAGGAAGGTGTCGCCGTCGACGTACCAGAGGGTGGTGCTCGGCACCCAGCCCGCGATGCGCGGGGTCTCCTCCAGCGGCTCGGCGTTCAGCCGCGCGCAGTAGGCGGCGAAGACGTCCGGCCGGTGCCAGTTCCCCGCGTACTGCTCCATCTCGTGGGCGAGCAGGGACCGTTCGCCCTCGTCCTCCTCGACGAACTCCTTCATGGCGTCGAGGAAGGAGGCGTGGACGCGGACGTCGGGTGCGATGAACTCCGGCATCGCCCCATTGTGCCGCCGTCACACGCGGACCCGGCCAGGGTTTTCGTCCCTGGCCGGGTCCGTGTCGTTCACCTGGCCGTGCTGGTCACCTGCCGGGACGGCTCACCTGCCCGGACTTCTCACTTGACCACCGTCAGCGGCAGCAGCTTCTTGCCGGTCGGGCCGATCTGGATCTCGGTGTCCATCTGCGGACAGATGGACACACGCCGACATCCACACATACCCTCCGGCCCATGAAGACGTATGCCATCGAAACCGAGTGGACCGCCTCGGACCTCACCCTCTTGGAGGATCTGAAGAGGGCGGAAGCTCTACTCCCTGCGGATGCTCCGCGCGCCCTGCTGTCCATCCGCCTGTCCGTACTTACCGAGGACACTACGTCGCCCGTGCGGCAGGAGCTGGACCTCCGCCTTCTGGCGAGAGAGAAGGGGTGCCGTGTTGTAGGCGTCGCCTCCGATCTCAACGTGTCGGCGACGAAGGTTCCGCCGTGGAAGCGGAAGGAGCTGGGCGAGTGGCTCAACAACCGGGCCCCGGAGTTCGATGTCCTTCTCTTCTGGAAGCTCGACAGGTTCATCCGTCGCATGTCGGATCTCTCGACCATGATCGAGTGGTGTGAGCGGTACGCGAAGAACCTCATCTCGAAGAACGACAGCATCGATCTCGAATCGACCGTTGGCCGGATGATGGTCACGCTCATCGGCGGTATCGCTGAGATCGAGGCGGCGAACACATCGACTCGCGTCGCTTCCCTGTGGGATTACACCCGGACCCAGGACGCGTGGTTCGTGGGCAAGCCTGCGTACGGCTTCGTCACGACGAAGGTGAGCGGTAAGCCGACCCTTGCTATCGACCCGGTCGCACACAAAGCGCTGCACTGGGCCCGCCGCATGGCACTGCGGGGAGTGTCGGCCCGGCGCATGTCTCTCTGCCTCGTCCGCTCCGGGCTCATGTCCACAGGGCTCACCACAACAACTCTCCTCCGTCGTCTCCGCAACCCGGCACTCATGGGCTACCGAGTGGAGGAGAGCAAGAACAAGGGTGTACGCCGCTCCAAGCTGATACTCGGACACGATGGCAAGCCGATCACTGTGGCCGAACCGATCTTCACCGAGGACGAATACAACGAACTCCAAGAGGCCATCGACCGACGCGGCAAGAACCAGCCCCAGCGCCAGACGCACGGCGCGACCCAGTTCCTCGGCGTCCTGGTCTGCGTCGACTGCACATCGAACATGACGGTGCACGTCACATCCAACAAGTTCGGCCAGTACAAGTACCTCCGGTGCCAGAAGTGCAAGAGCGGGGGACTCGGCGCCCCGGACCCACAGGGCGTGTACGACGTACTTGTGGGCGACGTGTTGCGTGTGCTCGGCAACTTCCCCGTCCAAGTCCGCGAGTACGCGCAGGGGGCTGAGGCTCGCGCCGAAGTGAAGCGACTTGAAGAAGCCATCGCTTACTACATGAAGGGACTTGAGCCGGGGGGCCGCTACACGAAGACGCGGTTCACCCAGGAACAGGCAGAGAAGACGCTCGACAAGCTCACCGACGAACTGAGCGCGATCGATCCCGAGACGACGCAGGACCGATGGACCCTCGTACACAACGGCAAGACGTTCCGCGACGCGTGGGAGTCCGGAGGCATGGAGGCGATGGCGGAGGATCTCCGCCGCGTCGGCATCACGTGTGAGGTGACGCGGACCAAGGTCAAGGGGGTGCGCGCGCCGTCCGTGCATCTGCGGCTGAAGATCCCGCGCGATGTGCGCGAACGGCTCGTCATCAAGGGTGACGACTTCGCGGCGAAGCTCTGACGGATGCCCCTGCCCCTGCTCACCTGCGATGACACCAGGGGCAGGGGGTTGGTTCGTCAGGCTTGACGACCGGACGTCTCGCCGTGTATTAAATCTATCCCGCTCCTTCGAGGAGCGGACACCGTGGCTCCCGTCGCGTGACGACGGTAGAGCTGGCCACCAGACCGGGGGCCGCGATCCCGAGGGGCTCGCAGGGAAACGCCGAGGGCCTCCCGAAGCGCAGGACGGTACTGCGCGACTCAACCCGCCGAGCCGTGGCTACTCGCTGCGCTCGACCATCGACCGGAGTCGCGAGCCTTGAACATCACGAGCGAAATCGTCTGGACCTGCGAGGCGTGCGCATCGCCCCTCACTGACGGACAGCCCCACGCCTGCGGAACTGACGACGTTCCCGCTTGACCAGCGATACACCTCATGCCCCAAGAGAAGGGAGGCACATGTCCCGCCGTCCGGCGGGGGTCACTGGCGCACGCGTGCGCCGCACAGGAGGGAGCCGCAACCAGTGGCTATCAGCTTCGGTCATGACCGCCCTTGGGGCGGGGTCTCTCAGCACGAGTACCGGCGCATGGCGCAGCACCATGGACACGCGCTCGCCTACCGGGTCCACTTCGCCGCCATCGGATGGGCCGACCGCCACGGACACGCCGCGTTCGAGCCGGGCCGACTGGCCGCACTGCTCGGCAAGGACGGCAAGCGACTGTCCGACCAGAGCACCCGCAACGCGGTAGCACGCGCCAAGGATCTCCACCTCATCTCGCCCCGTTCCGGCGCGGCCTGCCTGGTACTTCCGTCTCACCTGTTCCAGAAGGCCAAGGGTGCGCCGGTGCCCTGCCGCATCCACCAGGAAAGGTGACCGCACACCACGCGTGCAGTCAGAGCACGTCCTGCGTGTACTCATGCAGCACCTGACCTGCATGAACGTTCACGCCCTCTCTTATCTATTTGGCTCCAGTGCAGTGCGGCCCCTTCCGGGGCCGAGAGTGCGTAGCCCCTTGGCTCGACGGCGAACTGAAGCAGGGCGCGGCAGCGCCCCAACGAAGTAAGGCAACGGCGCAGAAGCAGGCGACAGGGGGCGGCTCCGCCGCCACAGTCCGCAGCCGCTACGACAGAGCGGCCCGCTAGGGCCGACAGCAGGAAGCCCAGGAAGCGAGCCCGGTGGGGCGCTGCCGCGCCCCCATAGAGCTAGCCGTAAGCGGTAGGGGCCTACTCCCGTGGGCCGCTGCGCGGCCATCTGCCGCAGCCATCAGGGCAAGGTCAGACAGTCCCTATTTCTTGCACTCCTCCGCCGCCGCTCAGACGGCAAGCGCAAGCCCGTGACCAGTCACTATTCCCTAGCCGGCCGGACCCCAGGGCAGCCCTGGAAAGGTCTGGAACCGTGGCAGGATCTGAGCTGCTAAGACATGGCGGTCCGGCCTTACCCCCTTCGGGGGTCATACCCCCACCCCTTCGCCGCTGGACGGGTGGGATGTCAGAGACGTGCGGCAGGCTGGACCCATGACTGAGCTGAACAGGATCGATGGCACGCAGACGGACCCGATGGCATGGAAGCCGGGGGATGTGGTCATGGCCGTTAACGGCGGCATCTGGGTGCGCTCCGATCACCCACGCTGGGTGTGGGACTACCCCTCGGAAGCCATGTCGATGCCCGCCCCTGGACGGCCGCACGTACCGGAAGGCGCGGTCGAAGAACATGACCCGCTCGTTCATCGTCCGTTGCTCTTGCTCATCCGCGACGGGCGACCGGTGCAGACGATCGTCATGCATGCCACTGCGCAACCAGCCGTCGAGTCTCGCGAAGAGTGATCACGTCAGGCCGTCTCATAAACCATCGTTAGTGAGACGGTCGACCGGTCTCCGGCCGGTGTCCGTTTCGCTCCCGTCTCGCCGTCTCGAAACCCGTCTCAAAAGATCCGCCTCACGACTAGCTTTCGAGACACGTTTATGAGACGTTCTGGTCATGACGAAGAAGATCAGCCCAGCCGAACAGGTCGAACGCCACGACTGCCCGAAGTGCCAGGCACCCGCAGGAAGCCCCTGCCGCACCGGAGCGGACAAGGTCGCAGCGAACTACCACACGGGCCGCTTCGCCCTGGTACCCGCACTCAAAGCCGAACTGACCGTGAAGACACCGGCCGACCGCAACCCCGGCAAGCCGTGGACACAGGGCGCACCCGTGGCACAGGCACTCGCAGGGACGCCGGGCGCAGCTATCCGGCTTGGCTACGCCCGATGCTCGACCGTGGGGCAGGAACTCCAGTCCCAGTTGGACGCCCTTGCCGGGGCGCAGTGCACCCGCGTGTTCTCCGAGAAGATCAGTACCCGCGTGAAGGAACGGCCGGAGCTTGAGAAGGCGCTCACGCTGGCACGGGAGTTCAAGCAGGCAGCGCCGAACCAGCCGGTCATCCTGACCGTGGTCGAGATGAAGCGGCTTGCCCGCAGTGCGGCAGAACTGATGTCCCTGTCCTCCACCCTTCAGGCGCACGGCATCCAACTGGAACTTCTCTCCGGCCCCCTCCAAGGGGTCTACGACCCGAACGGCGCGGGAGCCATCGTGTTCGCCGTGCTCGCTGTGAGTGCCGAGGTCGAGCGCGAAGGGATCCGGGAGAAGACGTTGGAAGGGCTCGACACTGCGGCCCGCAAGGGCAACCACGGAGGACGCCCGACCGTGGTGGACGACGACAAGCTAGCCGTGGCCCGTGCCCGGCATGCCAAGGGAGAGAGCGTCACAGCCATCGCCAAGGCCCTGAGAATCGGCCGTGCCACCCTTTACCGCCACCTGGGAGAGAGCGCCTGAGACAGGCGCACAGGCGTTCACTGACAGGCCCTTGGCTCAGCGCCGAGGGTCTTTGTCATGCAAGGCGTACGGCGCCTTCTGGCGTACGTAACGATGCTGGCCCCTGCCGACCACGGGGAAGTCGACAGAGGCCAGCACAGGGGCGCGTGTCGCACACGTCGCGCCCCTTCCGGCGCATCTCTGGCTCATGCGGTGCGTGCCGTCCTTCGATGCGCCGGGGTCTCTGGCTACTCGGCCCGCACTACCAGGGCGAACGACGTACAGATGCGCCGGAACCCCTTGTGTCCACTACGGCCGGTGTGGCTCATGCAGTCCACATCGACGGCCGCGCTGTCGGTCGACGGCTGCGCCGTCCACTTGCACCACAAGCACTCTGCTTCGTACGTCACTTCGGTATCAGGATGCTCCGTGATTCGATGCAGCACGTACCGAAACAGAGACCGGCTCACCTTGGCCGCCGTGTCTTGTGCGGGTGATTCCTGATCTCCACATCAGCATCCGTCGCCGCCGACAGGTCGCCCCTATCCCGTGCCTCCATGCGTTGTCCGGCCAGTGCCTCACAGACACCGCAACCAACCGCCGGTTTCGGGGGTGGAAGGGGAAGGGTCAGGTGTACCGGTCCGGTCATGGTCGTCTGCCTTTCGCTCACACCGTGCGCCTTCCCGCTCCGCCGTCTTCTGGAAGGCCATAGTGTCTCGCGTCGCTAGTCTTGACCTAGCCGGTTTCCCGTTCGCGCAAAAATCCATCCCGGATGTCCGTCAGCATCGATCGCATATCGTCACCGGTAAGCGCCACGGATGCGAAGCGATCGAACTTATCGACGTACAGGGAAACGTCCCGTGGATCGGTAACGATTACCTCTGCGTGAGTTGTCTCAACGGTCACCATGCGATCGTCTCGAATAACGAAAGAGTGTCCCGGCACGTCTTGCTGCGGACGGCGCAGCGGAACAACACGAACATCTACGTTCGACAGGCGAGAAACAGAAACGATCCGGTCCAACTGTCCAACCATCATGGGCGGCGGGAGAATACGCCAGTGCAGTACCGGTTCCGTAATGACGAAACGCAGGGTCTTGCTCATGTCGTACAAGACCGCCTGGCGCTCGATCCTCGCACCGACAGTCCGCGATAGCTGATCCTCGCTTAGCCCCTTTCCTCGCAGTACCGCACGCACATACTCCGGAGTCTGCAAAAGGCCAGGGACTAGAGAAGGCTGGAAGAGGCGAAGGGTTTTCATCGACTCTTCCAGTGCCCGGATCTGCTCCTGCTTGCGATGGAAGCCCATGCGCCTGAACAGTCGCCACGCCGTCGCCTCCGTGGCCTGTGCGCGGGCCGCAGCCATGTACTCGGCCTTGACCTCCGCCGAAACTTCCAAGGCTGTCAGGATGCGTTCTACGTCCACCACTGTTGGAGCCACGTGGCCGTTCTCGATCTTCGACAGCTTCGCGTTAGACATGACAGCGCTACGGGCCACGGCCTTAGCTTCCTTACCGGATGCCAGCCGGAGCGCCCGCAGCGCCGCGCCGAGTTCTGTTCTATTCACACGCCGTACTTTGCCCACCATGCAGCGAACGGCTCCGCGTGAGCCAACGCAGTATCCCGGTAGCGGACGAATTCTGAAGCCGTACCGGCCGGCCGGAAATCCGGCCCAAGGAAAGTCCCGCTCTCGTCATAGTTCATGACGACAGGCGCAGCCTCATCGAATAGCCAGAAGTCCGGCGCCTCACTCAGAGGGTTGGGTTTATCCGTGACGTCGAGGATGAAGAACTCCTCACCCCCGGTCATGTTCTTGGTGTACCCCCAACCAAGTTCATACCGGAGATAGTCCGTCAGTGGCCGAGTCACGATGTGAACTCGATACATGCGCTTCCCTGCCTGCGTAGCAGTGCGCACCGTCTCCACCCACCCGGCGTTATAGTCCGCAGGCTGCGGCTCACCCGCCAGGAAAGCACGCAGGTTCTCAGCACTCGACGGGATGTTGTAATCGTCGAGGATCTCCAGCCGGAAAGCTTCCCTTTCGAAAGTCTTGAAGCGCTCCGCCAGGTTGCTAGATGAGCTGATCACGAATCGCCTTTCGGATTAGTTCCATGGGGATCTCGACCAGGGTTTCGTGTGCGGGAATCTGTAGCCCGTGGTCGGTTGGCACTTCCCCCTGCACCAGGAGCGTCCCCCTGTCCGTCGCGTACAGCGTCGGGCAGTCCCCGTTCTCGCAGGTCGTAACTAGCTCTCGAACCTTCACGCCTTACCCCCTGGTCTCGGTCGTCCGGTGTCGTGCCCCATCGTCCCGACCACCAGGAGGGCACGACAAGGGGTTCGGTTTTCCAGAACGGGAAACCGCCTTGAACTCCTCAGCAGCAAGGCAAGGAGCAGCCCCAGCCTGTCCCGTACGGAGCGTTCTCACACCGCCCGCCTAATCCTTGACGCCACGGGCTCACAGGCCGTCTCGCGGCCCCTGAGTGCAGCCTCGAAGGCCATCACCCAAGACAGCAGAAAGCGCCCGGACGGATCCAGTCCGGGCGCCCCCGAGTTCCTACACCCACTCCACGGCCGAGACGATGCGCCCGCCGTCTCGCCGAGGAGCAGGGAGCGGCGTTCGCCGCAGCGTGCGCGAAGCCTGCTCACGCTGCCTCGCCCCGAGCCCTCGAAGGATCTCGGCCCGCTCCGTATCGGTCATGCCCGCGAGCGACTCAGCCATCCGACGGACAGCATCTCCGCTGGTCACTAGGGCTTCTTGACCGTCAGCGGGAGCATCTTCTTGCCGCTCTCGCTCAGTTGTGGCCATGTGTCGAACTGCGGGCAGACCCCGCAGTCGAAGCACGGCGTCCAGCGGCAGTCCTCGACCTCGGTCTCGTCCAGCGAGTCCTGCCAGTCCTCCCAGAGCCAGTCCTTGTCGAGCCCCGAGTCCAGGTGGTCCCAGGGCAGGACCTCCTCGTAGGTGCGCTCGCGTGTCGTGTACCAGTCGACGTCCACGCCGGACTCCGGCAGCGTCTTGTCCGCACACGCGATCCAGCGGTCGTACGAGAAGTGCTCGCGCCAGCCGTCGAACCGGCCGCCGTCCTCGTACACCGCCCGGATGACCGCGCCGACGCGGCGGTCGCCACGGGAGAGCAGGCCCTCGACGATGCCGGGCTTGCCGTCGTGGTAGCGGAAGCCGATCGAGCGGCCGTACTTCTTGTCGCCGCGGATCTTGTCGCGCAGCTTGACCAGCCGGGCGTCGGTCTCCTCGGCGCTGAGCTGCGGCGCCCACTGGAACGGGGTGTGCGGCTTGGGGACGAAGCCCCCGATGGAGACGGTGCAGCGGATGTCGTTCTGGCCGGAGACCCGGCGCCCCTCGGCGATGACGTTGACGGCCATGTCGCCGATCTGGAGGACGTCCTCGTCGGTCTCGGTGGGCAGTCCGCACATGAAGTACAGCTTCACCTGGCGCCAGCCGTTGCCGTACGCCGTGGAGACCGTACGGATCAGGTCCTCCTCCGAGACCATCTTGTTGATGACCTTGCGCAGCCGCTCGGAGCCGCCCTCGGGGGCGAAGGTCAGACCCGACCTGCGGCCGTTCCTGGTCAGCTCGTTGGCCAGGTCGACGTTGAACGCGTCGACGCGGGTGGAGGGCAGCGAGAGCCCGATCTTGTCGGCCTCGTAGCGGTCCGCGAGTCCCTTGGCGACGTCCGCGATCTCGCTGTGGTCGGCGGAGGAGAGGGAGAGCAGTCCGACCTCCTCGAAGCCGGTGGCCTTCAGCCCCTTGTCGACCATCTCGCCGATGCCGGTGATGGAGCGCTCGCGCACCGGGCGGGTGATCATGCCGGCCTGGCAGAAGCGGCAGCCCCGGGTGCAGCCGCGGAAGATCTCCACGGACATCCGCTCGTGCACGGTCTCGGCGAGCGGCACCAGCGGCTGCTTGGGGTACGGCCACTCGTCGAGGTCCATGACGGTGTGCTTGGAGACCCGCCACGGGACACCGGAGCGGTTCGGTACGACGCGGCCGATGCGGCCGTCCGGGAGGTACTCGACGTCGTAGAAGCCCGGGACGTAGACGCCGCCGGTCCGCGCGAGCCGGAAGAGGAGTTCCTCGCGGCCGCCGGGGCGGTCCTCGGCCTTCCAGGCGCGGATGATCTCGGTGATCTCCAGGACCGCCTGCTCGCCGTCGCCGATGACCGCGCAGTCGATGAACTCCGCGATCGGCTCGGGGTTGAAGGCCGCGTGGCCGCCCGCGAGCACGATGGGGTGGTCGACGGTACGGTCCTTCGCGGCCAGCGGGATCCCGGCCAGGTCGAGGGCGGTGAGCATGTTCGTGTAGCCCAGCTCCGTGGAGAAGCTCAGCCCGAAGACGTCGAACGCGGAGACGGGGCGGTGCGCGTCGACGGTGAACTGCGGCACCCCGTGCTCGCGCATCAGCGCTTCGAGGTCCGGCCAGACGCTGTAGGTGCGCTCGGCGAGGACGCGCTCGCGCTCGTTCAGCACCTCGTACAGGATCATGACGCCCTGGTTGGGCAGTCCGACCTCGTACGCGTCCGGGTACATCAGCGCCCAGCGGACATCGGTGTCGTCCCACTCCTTGACGGTGGAGTTGAGCTCACCCCCGACGTACTGGATCGGCTTCTGCACATGCGGGAGCAGAGCTTCGAGCTGTGGGAAGACCGATGTGACAGGCATCACGGAATCTTTCGTGGGCTGACAGGTGTGGACCGGCAGGCTGGGCGGACAGGGGCGGCCTCCCAGCCTAACGCGGCCGGAAGCACCCGCCGCTCGCCCGCCCTCGCGAGACGCGTGCGGGGCCCGCGCGCGATCCCGCAGGCCGTCCCGCGCGGCCGTCCTGCCCGGAGCCCGGCTCAGCGGCCCCCTAGCCGGGCGCGGAGTGCCGGTTCCGACGCCTCCGCCCACACCTGCGGCAGCTCGCGCTCCCGCCGGTCGGCCAGCGCCTCCTCCCGCCCGTACAGCAGCCCCCAGACGAACGCGGATTCGCCCGCCGTGTGCGCCCGGGCCGCGAGATCGCGCAGCACCTCGCGGGCCACGACGCTGTCCTGGTGGTCACCGAGGAGCGTCTGTACGGCCTTGATCCGCCGCGCGAACCGTTTGGCGGGCTTCCCCAGGGCGGGGGTGGCCGCCTCCGCCGCGTACCGAGCCCGTTTGGCGGCCTTGCGGGCGTTGTGCAGCGCCAGGTCGCGTTCCGGTCCCTGCGGCAGCGCGAGCGCGGTCTCGATCCGCGCCGCGAGGCGGTCGTACGCCCGGTTGATCCGCCCCGGGAGCACCTTCTCCGGCGCCTTCGCGGCGCCCGGCCGCAGGGGCGGGGCCGCGAGCAGCGCGTCGAGGGTGGCGAGGAGGGTCAGATAGCGCTCGCTGTCGAGTACGGCGACGGTCCTGGCCCGGGAGCCGGTGCGCCCGCCGGCCGTCCAGATCCGCAGCCGGGCGCGGACCGGGCCGAGCAGCAGGGTGCCGGGCACGGCGTCGACATGGGCGGCCAGCCGCTCGCTGAGGACCTCGTGGTCACGGTCGACGCCCAGCTCGGCGGCGAGCCACTTCAGCTCCTCGCCGACGGGGTCGGTGACGGCCCGGTCGAGGACCGTGCGGTACGTGCGGAACGCGGAGCGCAGCCGGCGGGTGGCGACGCGGAGCTGGTGGACGGAGTCAGGCAGGTCGCGGCGGACGGCGGGGTCCTGGGCGACGATCGCGGTGACCTGGTCGCGCAGGTAGCCGAGGATGTGGTCCCCGGCGGTGACCGGCGCGGCCGGGGACCCGGCCGCCGCCCGCCCGCCCGTCGCGAGCGCCCTGCCGAGTTTCGAGGCGGCGGTGGCCGGGCGCAGTCCCGCCTTGCGGAGCTTCTTCTCGACGGCGTCGAGGACGGCGGGATCCGCGCCGTCGGCCAGCTCCACCTCGACCTCGGTCCAGGTGGTGGCGGCGGGTTCGCGGCCGGTGCCGGGCAGGCGCCGGGCCCGTACGGTGTCGACGGCGACCTCGGCGAGCTGCGCGCCGTCCGCGTCGAGCAGCGCGGTCACCGCGCGTGCGGTGCGCAGCCGTACGACGGGGATCAGCTCGGCGTCCCGGACGCGGGAGCGGACGAGCCCGGCGAGCTCGGGCGGGAGGGTGTCGGAGAGCGGCGCCCTGATCTCGTCGCGGATGCCGGCGGCGACGGGGAATTTCAGATGCCAGCCCGCGTCGTCGCCGCCGGTTCTGCGGCGCAGGGTGAGGGCGTCGGCGTACAGCCGCAGGCCGGGGGTGTCGTAGTAGACGGCGTCGAGGTCCTGGACGCCGTGGTCACGGGCGACGGCGACCCCTCGGGCGCCGGTGAGGTCCGGCAGTGCGGGCGCCCCCTCGGTGTCCTGGCCCGCCGGGCCCGCGTCGGTGTCCGGGGGCTCCGCGTGGTCCGGTCGCTCGGGTAGTTCGTACTTTCGCTCGATCTCACGCTTGCTGTCCGCCATGTACCGAATTTAGCCGTCAGGGGTGCCTTCGGGCACCCCCGCGACCGGACCGGCGGGCTCGGGTCATGCCGTTATGGGCCGCTGGACCCGGATGGACTGGAGCAGGCCGACCGCTATCCAGACGGCGAACATGGAGGTGCCTCCGTAGGACACGAAGGGCAGCGGAAGCCCGGCGACGGGCATGATGCCGAGCGTCATCCCGATGTTCTCGAAGGACTGGAAGGCGAACCAGGCGATGATCCCGGCGGCCACGACCGTCCCGTACAGCTCGGTCGTCTCGCGGGCGATCCGGCAGGCGCGCCAGAGGATGACACCGAGGAGGACGAGGATGAGCCCGGCGCCGAGGAAGCCCAGCTCCTCGCCCGCGACCGTGAAGACGAAGTCGGTCTGCTGTTCGGGGACGAACTGGCCGGTGGTCTGCGAGCCGTGGAAGAGCCCGGTGCCGGTGAGTCCGCCGGAGCCGATGGCGATGCGCGCCTGGTTGGTGTTGTAGCCGACGCCCGCCGGGTCCAGCTCGGGGTTGGCGAAGGCGGCGAAGCGGTTGATCTGGTACTCGTCGAGCACCCCGAGCGCGGCGACCGCGACGGCGCCGGCCACGCCCGCGCCGACCAGGCCGATGATCCACCGGTTGGAGGCGCCGGAGGCGAGCAGGACGCCGAGCACGATGACCGCCATGACCATCACCGAACCGAGGTCCGGCATGAGCATGACGATGACCATCGGCACCACCGCGAGGCCGAGGGATTTCGCGACGGTGCGGTGGTCCGGATGGAGCTGGTCCCCCGCGTCCACCCGTTCCGCGAGCATCATCGCCATGCCCAGGATGATCGTGATCTTCACGAACTCGGAGGGCTGGAGGGTGAAGCCCCCGCCGATCACGATCCACGAGTGGGCGCCGTTGATCGTCGCGCCGAGCGGGGTGAGGACCAGCAGGACCAGCGCCACGGAGAGCGCGTACAGCACGGGGACCGCGCCGCGCAGGGTGCGGTGCCCGAGCCAGACCGTGCCGATCATCAGGGCGACCCCGATACCGGCGTTGAGGAGGTGGCGGAAGAGGAAGTAGTACGGGTCGCCCTGGTTGAGCTGGGTGCGGTTGCGGGTCGCGGACCAGACCAGAAGGGAGCCGAGGACCGACAGGGCGAGCGCGGAGAAGAGCAGCGGCCAGTCGAGCCGCCGCACCATCGAGTCACGGGCCGAGAGCCTCGCCCAGGTCCCGCGCTCCGGCCCGTAGCCGGAGACCGAGAAGCCGCTTGTACCGGCCATCGCTCAGTCCCTCCGGCCCGGCGCCGCGGGCGGACCCGCCAGTGCCTGTTCGTCGGCCGGGAGTTCGGGCTCCGGCTCGTACGGTGCGACCTTCGGGGCGTCGATCGAGCCGTCCGGCTGGATCGTGGGCAGTGCGGTGCGCGGGGTGGGCATGAGCGCCTTCGTGAGGTTCTGGTCGCCCTTCTCGTTCAGTCCGTACATCGCCTCGTATATCTTCCGGACGGCCGGCCCGGAGGCTCCGGACCCCGTACCACCCTGGGCGATCGTCATGACGATCGTGTAGTCCTCGGTGTACGAGGCGAACCACGAGGTCGTCTGCTTGCCGTAGACCTCGGCCGTACCCGTCTTGGCGTGCATCGGGATCTTGTCCTGCGGCCAGCCGCCGAACCGCCAGGCGGCGGAGCCACGGGTCGCGACGCCCGCGAGGGCCTCGTCGATCTCGTCGCGTGTCTTCTTGTTCATCGGCAGCTTGCCGTGCGACTTCGGCGGAATCTCCTCGACGTGCTTGCCGTCGGGGCTGATGACGGCCTTGCCGACGGTGGGGTTGTAGAGGGTGCCGCCGTTGGCGATGGCCGAGTAGATGGTGGCCATCTGGATCGGGGTGACGAGCGTGTCGCCCTGGCCGATCGAGTAGTTGACGGAGTCACCGGCGCGCATCAGGTTGCCTTCGAGGCAGCCTTCGTAGGCGAGCTGCTGGACGTAGGTGCCGCCCTTCTTGCCCTGCTTGCACCAGCCGGCCTTGTTGGCCTCCCAGAACTTCTGCTTCCACTGGCGGTCCGGGACGCGTCCGCTGACCTCGTTGGGGAGGTCGATGCCGGTCTCCTTGCCGAGGCCGAACTGGTGGGCGGTCTTGTAGAACCAGTCGTTGGCGTTCTTCTTCGGCTTGGTGCCGCCGTCCTTCTGCCACTCCTTGTGGGCGAGGCCGTAGTACACGGTGTCGCAGGAGACCTCCAGGGCCCGGCCGATGGTGATCGCGCCGTACCCCTTGGACTCGAAGTTCTTGAAGACCTGGCTGCCGACGTTGTACGAGCTGGGGCACGGGTAGTTGCCGTCGAAGGGGTAGCCCGCGTTGACGGCGGCGGTCGACGACACGACCTTGAAGATCGAGCCGGGGGCGGCCTGGCCCTGGATCGCGCGGTTCAGCAGTGGGAAGTTGGAGTTCTTGCCGGTGAGCCGCTGATAGTCCTTGACTGAGATGCCGCCGACCCAGGAGTTGGGGTCGTACGTCGGCTGGGAGGCCATCGCGACGACCCGGCCGGTCTTGGCCTCCATGACGACGACGGCGCCGGAGTCGGCCTTGTAGTTCTCGTTGGTGTTGCGGTCCAGCTCCTGGCGGGCGGCCTTCATCGCCTCGTTCAGCTCGTACTCGGCGACGGCCTGGACGCGGGCGTCTATCGAGGTGACGACATTGGCGCCGGGTTCGGCCCGGTCGCTCTGCGCCTGGCCGATGACCCGGCCGAGGTTGTCGACCTCGTACCGGGTGACGCCGGCCTTGCCGCGGAGCTGCTTGTCGTACGTGCGCTCCAGCCCGGAGCGGCCGACCTGGTCGGAGCGGAGGTACGGCGAGGCGCTGTTCCGCGCCTTGGTGATCTCCTCGTCGGTGACGGGCGAGAGATAGCCGAGGACCTGGGCGGTGTTGGCGAGTCCCGGCGCGGGGTAGCGGCGTACGGCGGTGGGCTCCGCGGTGATGCCGGGGAAGTCCTCGGAGCGCTCGCGGATCTGGAGCGCCTGCTGGGTGGTGGCCTTGTCGGTGACGGGGATCGGCTGGTAGGGCGAACCGTTCCAGCAGGGCTGGGGGGTCTTCGCGTCGCAGAGCCGGACCTTGGCCATGACGTCCTGCGGCTTCATGCCGAGGACCTCGGCGAGGGCGGTCAGGACGCCCTTGCCGTCGTCCTTCATCTTCATCATCTCGGTGCGGCTGACGGAGACGACGAGGCGGGTCTCGTTGTCGGCGAGCGGAACCCCGCGCGTGTCGAGGATCGAGCCGCGGACGGCGGGCTGGATGACCTGCTGGACGTGGTTGTTCTTGGCCTCGTCCGTGTACTCCTGGCCGTTGCGGACCTGGAGGTACCAGAGCCGGCCGCCGAGGGTGAGCAGGAGCGAGAAGACGAGGACCTGGATGACGACGAGCCGGATCTGGACCCGGGGGGTCCGCCCGGTCTCCGGGATGTTGCTCACTGCGACCCCCCACGGGCGCGACGGACGGTGTGGGCGCTACGAACGGTGCGGGCGGTGCGGGCACTACGGGCGGTGCGGATGAACGGTGCTGTCGCTGTCACAGCCGCTTGACCCCCTTGATCCGTCCGGCTCGCGCCGCGCGGTTACGGGCGCTGCGCAGCCGCAGTCCGCCGCGCTGGCCGCCGATCCGCAGCCCGGTGCCGGACGTGGCCCAGCCGGAGGCCATGTCGCCGGCCCCGCTGTCCCGGGACTCGGCGAGCGGGTCATTGTCGGCGCGTCTGGCCAGCGCCATGACGAGCGGGACGACGAACGGGGCGAGCAGCAGGTCGTAGATCGCGGCGGTGAGGATCAGCCCGCCGAGGCCGACATGGCGGGCGGCGGTGTCACCGACGAGGGCTCCGACGCCCGCGTACAGCAGGGTGGAGCAGATCGCCGCGGCGACGACCGCGGTCATCGGGGCGAGCGCCGAGCGGATCTGGCCCTTCTCGGGGCGTACCAGTCCGGCCGCGTAGCCGATGACGCAGAGGACGAGGGCGTACCGTCCGGCGGCGTGGTCGGCGGGCGGCGCGAGGTCGGAGAGCAGACCGGCGCCGAAGCCGATGAACGCGCCGCCGACGTGCCCGTACACGAAGGCCAGGGCGAGGACGACGAGGAGCATCAGGTCGGGTACGGCGCCGGGGAGCTGGAGCCGGGCGAGGACGGAGACCTGGACGACGAGGGCGACCACGACCAGGGTGGTCGAGAGCAGAATCCGGTTGAAGCGCATGGGGATCAGCCCTACTCCTGGTCGTCTGCCGCTTGGCCGTTGCCGTTGCCCGTGTCACCCGCGCCGGGATCGGGGGCGGCATCGGGATCGGCGCCGGGGGTGGCTCCGGTGATGGGGGTGGCGTTCCCGTTGACGTCGAGATTGCCGTCGGCCTCGGCGTTGACGTCCACGTTCCCGTCGCCGTCCGGCGAGGGGGTGACCGTCACGGTGACGGTGGGCGTCGGGACGGGCTTGGACTTGGGCGGCAGCACCGTGTCCCGCGGGTCCTCGCGGGGCGCCTCGACGACGACGCCGACGATGTCCAGCTTGGTGAAGCCGACGAACGGCCGCACCGAGAGCGTACGGGTGAGGTCGCCGCCGGAGGGGTCGACGCGGACGACCTCGCCGACCGGCACGCCGGGCACGAACGGCTTGTCCTTGCTGGATCCGAAGGTGACCAGCCGGTCGCCCTTCCGGATCTTCGCCTTGCCGTTGAGCAGCTGTACGGAGAGCGGCCGGTCGCCCTGGCCGGTGGCGAAGCCGAGTTCGTCGGAGCCCTCCATCCGGGTGCCGACGGTGAACCCGGGGTCGTTGGCGAGCAGGACGGTGGCGGTGTTCGGGCCGACGGTGGTGACCCGGCCGACCAGGCCGTCGCCGTTGAGCACGGTCATGTCGCGTGCGATGCCGTCGTCCCGGCCCATGTCGATGGTGACCGTCCAGGAGAAGCCCTGGGCCGCTCCTATGGCGATGACCTGGGCGCCCTTGATGCCGTACTGGCCCGCGCCGGCCCGCTGGAGCATCTTGTCCAGCTCGCGGACCTGGCTGCGGTTGCGGGCGTCGCTGCCGAGCCGCTGCTTCAGCTCGGTGTTCTCCCGTTCCAGGGCGGCGATCCGGGTGTGCCGCGAGCCGGAGTCCCGTACGGCTCCTATGGCGTTGCCCACCGGGTTCACCGCCGCCGCGACACCGTTCTCCACCGGACCGAACACCGTGGCGGCGGCCTGGCGCGCGCCGTCGACGGGGGAATCCTCACCGCCGCGGATGTCCACCGTGATCAGTGCGAACGCGATGGCGATCAGCAGCACCAAGAGCAGACGGCTCTCTCGTGTGTCCCTCACGTGCGGCGGCCGTGCCTTCCTCGTAGGAATGGGTGGTATCTGTCGGTCGGTGGCGCGGGTATGCCCGTGTATGTCTGCGTATCTCAACGAGCTGCCGGAATCAACGATCCGCCGGACGGGAGGTCCTGCACCCGTTCGGCGGATCGTGGCGGTTCCGTCACCGGCGGGGCTGGGCGTCCAGTACCTGCTGGAGCGCTTCGAACTCCTCGACACACTTACCGGATCCCAGCGCGACGGAGTCCAGCGGATCCTCCGCGATGTGGATCGGCATGCCGGTCTCCCGGCGCAGCCGCTCGTCGAGACCGCGCAGCAGGGCGCCGCCGCCGGTGAGCACGATCCCGCGGTCCATCACATCGCCGGAGAGCTCGGGCGGGCACTTGTCGAGCGTCGTCTTCACGGCGTCGACAATCGCGTTGACCGGCTCCTCGATGGCCTTGCGGACCTCGGCGGCGGAGATGACGACGGTCTTCGGCAGGCCGGAGACCAGGTCACGGCCGCGGATCTCGGTGTGCTCGTCCTTGTCGAGGTCGTACGCCGACCCAATGGTGATCTTGATGCTCTCGGCGGTCCGCTCACCGAGGAGGAGCGAGTACTCCTTCTTGATGTGCTGGATGATCGCGTTGTCCAGCTCGTCGCCGGCGACGCGGATGGACTGCGCCGTGACGATGCCGCCGAGCGAGATGACGGCGACCTCGGTGGTGCCGCCACCGATGTCGACGACCATGTTGCCGGTGGCCTCGTGAACGGGGAGTCCCGAGCCGATGGCCGCGGCCATCGGCTCCTCGATGATGTGCACCTGACGCGCGCCCGCCTGCGTGGACGCCTCGATGACCGCGCGGCGCTCGACCCCGGTGATACCCGAGGGCACGCAGACGACGACGCGCGGGCGGGCCAGGTAGCGGCGCTTGTGGATCTTGAGGATGAAATAGCGCAGCATGCGCTCGGTGATCTCGAAGTCGGCGATCACGCCGTCCTTCAGCGGCCGGACGGCAACGATGTTGCCCGGTGTCCGGCCGATCATCTTCTTGGCTTCGGAGCCGACCGCGAGAATGCCGCCCGTGTTGGTGTTGATGGCGACCACGGACGGCTCGTTGAGTACGATCCCGCGGCCCCTGACGTACACCAGCGTGTTGGCGGTCCCGAGGTCGACAGCCATGTCACGGCCGATGAACGACATGTGGTTCCCCATGAGGATGCGTCTGGCCTTCCCAAGCGTTGACGGCTTATCAGGACGGCGAGGTGGGTGCTGTGGCGTGGAGGCTTCCATCGTAGTGCCGTCGGAGCGACGGCGGCTCGCTGGCCCACCTCTGTAACGGTGACGAATTGTTGGACCGACTCGTTCCCGGAAGTGGCCTGGATATACCCAAAGGCGACCGAATTCCTTCGGTCGCCCCAGGTCGTCAGCGCCGTTTGGCTGACACTCGGTCAGGAAAGACCCGGGAAAAAGATCTTCAGTTCCCGAATGGCGGACTCCTCGGAGTCCGAGGCGTGGATCAGGTTCTCCCGGACGATGGTCCCGAAGTCCCCCCGGATGGACCCAGGAGCCGCGGCGATCGGGTCAGTGGGACCGGAGAGCGCGCGGACCCCCTCGATGACCCGCTCGCCCTCGACGACGAGCGCGACGACGGGGCCCGACGCCATGAACGCGACCAGCGGCTCGTAGAACGGCTTGCCCTTGTGCTCGCCGTAGTGCTGCTCCAGCGTGTCCTGGTCGAGCGTGCGCAGTTCCAGCGCGATCAGGGTCCAGTCCGCCTTGCGCTCGATCCGGCCGATGATCTCGCCGACGAGATGACGGCGTACGGCGTCGGGCTTGAGCAGGACGAGCGTGCGCTGGCTCACTGTACGGGCTCCTTCTGTGGGAATGCGGGGTGCCGGGAACCGGGCCTCGGAGGCGCGATCCGGGACCTCAGAGGCTACAGGGCACCCCGCACCACCGGTTACGCAGCGTCAGCCTCTGCTGATGCCTGCGCGGCCCAGCGGGCCTTCGCCTCGTCGATCACCCGGCCGTAGTGCACCGAGGCCCACCACAGCGCGGCGAACAGCACCCCCAGCACGAACATCGCCGGGACCACGAAACCGCTCGCGACCAGGCCCACCTGGAGCGCCCAGCCCAGCTGGACCCCGCCGGGGCGGGTGATCATCCCGCAGAGCAGCAGCGAGAACAGCATGGCGACACCGCAGACCGTCCAGACCGTGCCCACCGACAGGTCGTCCGACTTCATGGCGACCAGACCGGCGAACCCGATCACGAAGAACTCACCGATCAACGTCGACGCACAGAGTGTTCGCACCGAATTCAGCCCCTCTTCAGCAGCAGCCGGGCCTCGCCGACCGTGATCACGGACCCGGTCACCAGCACCCCGGCGCCGGAGAACTCGGACTCCTCCTCCGCGAGCGTGATCGCCGCCTCCAGCGCGTCGTCGAGGCGCGTCTCCACCTGGACGCGGTCCTCGCCGAAGACCTCGACGGCGATACCCGCCAGCTCGTCCACGTCCATCGCGCGATGGCTGGAGTTACGCGTGACCACGATCTCCGTGCAGATCGGCTCCAGCGCCTCCAGCACCCCGCGGACGTCCTTGTCGTCGCTCGCCCCCACCACACCGATCAGCCGGCTGAAACCGAACGACTCGGTGACCGCGTCGGCCGCGGCGCGCGCGCCCGCCGGGTTGTGCGCCGCGTCCAGCACCACCGTCGGCGAGCTCCGTACGACCTCCAGCCGGCCCGGCGAGGACACCGACGCGAACGCCTTGCGGACCGTGTCGAGGTCGAGCCGCCGCGCGTGCTGGGCGCCGATCCCGAAGAACGCCTCCACCGCCGCGAGCGCCACCGCCGCGTTGTGCGCCTGGTGCGCCCCGTACAGGGGGAGGAAGATCTCCTCGTACTCACCGCCGAGGCCGCGCAGCGTCAGCAGCTGGCCGCCGACCGCGATCTCCCGGGCGGCCACCCCGAACTCCATGCCCGCGCGGGCCACCGTCGCGTCCATGTCGACGGCCTTCTTCAGCATCACCTGGGCGGCGTCCACCGGCTGCTGCGCCAGGACGACCGTCGCCCCGTCCTTGATGATCCCGGCCTTCTCCGCGGCGATCTCACCGGGTGTGGAGCCGAGCCGGTCCGTGTGGTCCAGGTCGATCGGGGTGACGACGGCGACCGACGCGTCGATGACGTTCGTCGCGTCCCAGGTGCCGCCCATGCCGACCTCGACGACACCGACGTCCACCGGGGCGTCCGCGAACGCCGCGTACGCCATCGCCGTCAGCACCTCGAAGAACGAGAGCCGGTACTCCTGCATGCCGTCGACCATCTCGACGTACGCCTTGATGTCCTCGTACGTCTCGATGAAGCGCTCGGCGGGGATCGGGGCCCCGTCCAGGCTGATCCGCTCGGTGATCGACTGGACGTGGGGGCTGGTGTAGCGGCCGGTGCGCAGATCGAACGCGCCGAGCAGCGCCTCGATCATCCGGGCCGTGGACGTCTTGCCGTTGGTGCCGGTGATGTGGATCGTCGGGTAGGCGCGCTGGGGGTCGCCCAGCACGTTCATCAGCGCCTCGATCCTGGCGCGCGACGGGTCGAGCTTCGTCTCGCCCCAGCGCCCCGCCAGCTCCTGCTCGACGGCGCGCAGGGCGCGGTCCACCTCGGGGTCCTCGGGACGGGCCGGGACACCGTCGCCCCCCGGCTGCCCGCCTTGGGTGCGCAGCGTACGGCTGCCGGCCTCGATCACCGCGAGGTCGGGGTCTCGGTCGGTCGCGGCGGTGGTGATCTCGTCGAACGCGTCGGACTCGTCGAACGCGTCGGACTCGTCGAAATTACTGTCGTCGCCGGGCTGGTCGGAAGGACGGTGCTCGCTCACGGGGCCAGTCTACGGAGGACCACCGACACCGGCTCCGGCGCGCCCCTCCCCCGGCGGCCCGGACGCCCCCGCAGGACGACGGATCCCCCCGACCGGTGCCGGTCAGGGGGATCCGTTCCATGCCGTACGGGAACGTACGAGCGAGGGCGTCAGCTCTCCGGGAGCGCCGCCACCTGCGCGGTGAGTCGCTCGATGTCCGCCTCCGCCTTGGCGAGCCGGCCGCGGATCTTGTCGACCACGTTGTCCGGCGCCTTGGCGAGGAACGCCTCGTTGCCGAGCTTCGCGAGCGCCTGCGCCTTCTCCTTCCCGGCCGCGCCGAGGTCCTTCGTCAGCCGCTTGCGCTCCGCCTCGACGTCGATGGTGCCGGAGAGGTCCAGCGCGACCGTGGCGCCCGCGACCGGCAGCGTCGCCGTGGCCTGGAACCCCTCGCCCTCCGGCTGGAGCCGCAGCACCTGGCGGACGGCCGCCTCGTGCGCGGCCAGCGGCGTACCGGAGAGGTCCAGGCGCGCCGGGACCTTCTGGCCGTCCTGGAGACCCTGGTCGGCGCGGAACCTGCGGACCTCGGTGACGACCTGCTGGAGGTGCACGATCTCCCGCTCGGCCGCCGCGTCCCGGAACCCGCTGTCGGCCGGCCACTCCGCGACGACGACGGACTCCTTGCCGGTGAGCGTGGTCCACAGCGTCTCGGTGACGAAGGGGATGACCGGGTGGAGCAGGCGCAGGGTGGTGTCCAGGACCTCGCCGAGGACGCGTCCGGAGACCTTCGCGGGCTCGCCGCCCGCGAAGAACACCGTCTTGGACAGCTCGACGTACCAGTCGAAGACCTCGTCCCACGCGAAGTGGAAGAGGGCGTCGGAGAGCTTCGCGAACTGGTAGTCCTCGTAGTACGCGTCGACCTCGGCGACCACGGCGCCGAGCCGGGAGAGGATCCACCGGTCGGTGGCCGACATGTCGGCCGGGTCGGGCAGCGGCCCCTCGACGGTCGCGCCGTTCATCATCGCGAAACGCGTGGCGTTCCAGACCTTGTTGGCGAAGTTCCGGGACCCCTGGACCCAGCTCTCGCCGATCGGGACGTCCACACCCGGGTTGGCGCCGCGCGCGAGGGTGAACCGGACCGCGTCCGAGCCGTACCTGTCCATCCAGTCGAGCGGGTTGACCGTGTTCCCGAAGGACTTCGACATCTTCTTGCCGAACTCGTCACGGACCATGCCGTGCAGCGCGATGGTGTGGAACGGCGGGGTGCCGTCCATCGCGTACAGGCCGAACATCATCATCCGGGCGACCCAGAAGAAGAGGATGTCGTAGCCGGTGATCAGAACGGAGTTCGGATAGAACTTCTCCAGGCTCTCGGTCCGTTCCGGCCAGCCCAGCGTGGAGAACGGCCACAGCCCGGACGAGAACCAGGTGTCGAGGACGTCCGTGTCCTGCGTCCAGCCCTCGCCGGTCGGCGCCTCCTCGTCGGGACCGACGCAGACCGTCTCGCCGTCCGGCCCGTACCAGACGGGGATGCGGTGGCCCCACCAGAGCTGGCGCGAGATGCACCAGTCGCGGAGGTTGTCGACCCACGCGAAGTAGCGCGGCTCCATCTCCTTCGGGTGGATCGCGACCCTGCCGTCGCGGACCGCGTCGCCGGCGGCCTGCGCCAGCGGACCGACCTTGACCCACCACTGCATGGACAGCCGGGGCTCGATGGTCGTCTTGCAGCGCGAGCAGTGCCCGACGGAGTGGCTGTACGGGCGCTTCTCGGCGACGATCCGGCCCTCGGCCCGCAGCGCGGCGACGATGGCGCTGCGCGCCTCCATCCGGTCCAGGCCCTGGAAGGGGCCTGGGACGGTGATGACGGCGCGCTCGTCCATGACCGTGATGTTCGGCAGGTTGTGGCGGCGGCCGATCTCGAAGTCGTTCGGGTCGTGCGCCGGGGTCACCTTGACGGCGCCCGTGCCGAACTCCGGGTCGACGTGCTCGTCCGCGACGACCGGGATCGTACGGTCGGTGAGCGGCAGCTTGATCTGCTTGCCGACGAGGTGCGCGTACCGGGCGTCGTCCGGGTGGACCGCGACGGCCGTGTCCCCGAGCATCGTCTCGGCGCGGGTCGTCGCGACGACGACGGAGTCGTCGCCGTCCCCGTACCTGAGCGAGACCAGCTCGCCGTCGTCGTCCTGGTACTCGACCTCGATGTCGGAGATCGCGGTGAGACAGCGCGGGCACCAGTTGATGATGCGCTCGGCGCGGTAGATCAGCTCGTCGTCGTAGAGCTTCTTGAAGATCGTCTGGACGGCCTGCGAGAGACCTTCGTCCATGGTGAAGCGCTCACGCGACCAGTCGACGCCGTCGCCGAGGCGGCGCATCTGGCCGGAGATCTGCCCGCCGGACTCGGCCTTCCACTGCCAGACGCGCTCGACGAACGCCTCACGTCCCAGGTCGTGCCGGGACTTGCCGTCCTTGGCCAGTTCGCGCTCGACGACGTTCTGCGTGGCGATGCCCGCGTGGTCCATGCCGGGCTGCCACAGCGTCTCGTACCCCTGCATGCGCTTGCGGCGCGTGACGGCGTCGATGAGCGTGTGCTCGAAGGCGTGGCCCAGGTGCAGGCTGCCGGTGACATTGGGCGGCGGGATGACGACGGCGAAGGGAGGCTTCTCGCTCTTCGCGTCCGCCTCGAAGTAACCGCGGTCCACCCAGCGCTCGTACAGCTTCCCCTCTACCTCGGCCGGGACGTACTGGGTCGGGAGTTCGGGGTTGCTGGCTGGCTGCTGCTGTGGATTCTCGGTCACGGGGCTCAGTTTAGAGGTGTCACAGCGGTGTACTGAAACGAGTTGTCATGTAACGGTGCAGCCCCCGGCGGCCCGCGCGGCCGCCTCTTCCGTCAGGATGTCGGTAAAGGATAAAAATCGAGGGGACAGCGCACATGAGCTACAACCAGCCGGGCCCGTACGGCGGGCAGCCTCAGCAGCCCGGACCGTACGGTCAGCCGGGCCCGTACGGCCAGCAGCCGCCGCAGGGACCGCCGCAGCCCGGCTACGGTTACCCGCCGCAGGCCCCCCAGGGCGGCGCGCCCCAGCAGCCGCCGTACGGCTACCCGCAGCAGGGCGGGCCGAACCCGTACGCCCAGCAGCCCCCTGGCCCGTACGGTCAGCAGACCGGCCAGCAGCCCCCGTACGGCGGCGGCGCCTACCCGCCTCCGCCGGGTGCCCCGAAGAAGAAGACCGGGCTGATCATCGGGGTCTCCGTGGTGGCGCTCGCGGTGATAGCCGGCGGCGCGTACTTCCTGACGTCGGGCGGGGGCGGCGGCTCGGTCGCGGACGACGGCAAGAAGTACGAGCTGACGACGCCGGCGACGGTGCTGAACGGGGAGTTCTCCAAGGACGGGGACACGTCCGGCAGCACCTCCTTCACCGACAGCGACAAGAAGGAAGCCGAGGGGTGGGGAATCGCCGACCCCGAGAACGTCACCGGCGCGTACAAGGCCGGCGCGGGCACCACGACGAAGAAGCTCCAGTTCAGCGGTGTTTACGGCACCATCGACGACCCGGCGGCGGTCGTCGACGAGATGTTCGCCAAGTCGACGGAGAAGTCGCAGAGCGCCGGCGGCGACAGCAGCGGCGCCGGGAAGGTCGAACTCGTCGGCGAGCCGAAGGAGTTCACGCCCGACGGGTTCGAGAACGGCATCATGAAGTGCCAGGAGATGAAGGTCGGCCTGGGCACCGGCGCCACCGCGGGCACCCCCAGCAGCGTCACCGCGCCGGTCTGCGTGTGGGGCGACCACAGCACGGTCGCGTACGTGGTCTACAGCGACGCGGCCGGTGTCCTCACCGGCAAGAGCATGCCCCTGGAGGACGCGGCGACGCAGGCCGCGAAGCTGCGCGACGAGGTCCGCACCGAGATCAAGTAGCGGAGCCCGTACGGGAACGGGCCCTACGGGAGCGGCCCGTACGGCCCGGCGTACGACGAAGGGGCGCCCGGCCGGATCGGATCCGGCC